>JBBSSE010000014.1:0-17127 GCA_038242375.1 Chitinophagales bacterium | reverse complement strand
GGAAAAAAAGAGAATATTTTCTGTGTATTTTCCATTCTCAAAAGTATATGTTCCACCGCCTGTGCCGGAAAATTGTTTGGTTTCGGGATTGATCGCAAACCATTGAAACCTTCCGCCTGTGAGTATTTTAAGCGTTTTTCTAGGACCATTCTGATGAATGTCCACCAATTTCCCATCCTGTTCCCTGCCGGTGATTTTCCATACACCTGCGAGGGGAGCTTTTCCATCATCCAGCCGGGTATAAATTTTTAAATGATCTCCCGTTTTTAGAGTGAGCTGACCATCTTTTTCTGAAAATGTTTCTTGTTTTACTGTTCCTGTTTCTGCACTATTTTGTGCATCAAATTCCTTTTTGATGCTTATTGTTTTATCACTTATTTTGAAAGGTCCACCCCAGGTATTGATGAAAGAATTTTTGGAATATTCTGTAGAAGTGAAGTAGCCGTCTTTTAATAATAAAACAATATTAGTATCCCCTTCTTTTAAAGTCCATGCGCCCTCAAGGTTTTGTTGGGCAAAGGAGAAGAAGAAAATACTTAAAAAGGAAAATAGAAAGAATGCTTTTTTCATATCGATGTTTTTAAAATTCCGGTATAAATGAAACGTAGCTTCTAATATACTATTTTAAAATGAAGGGTTACTTGTTTTTACATCTTCGGTAAAATGATTGCTTATTAAAGAGATGTTCCCGGTGAGGAAAGGATTTCTGATTTTTTAGCCTTCATTTTTAGCTGAAGGAATTGAAACGATGCTCCTCTTGCTTATGCCCAATCTTTCCGTTTTCTTTTTCTGTTTGCTGAAATATCTTTTTTCTATTTATAAAATCCATTTTCAATAGGTAATGAATCCATTTTCTTAAAATCGGAATAAAATATTTTGAAGGCATTGTCACTCATTTTAAATTCAGGATTAAACAGTCATAATAAAAATAATCAATTAAATCTTTACTGTCTTTAATCACTTAAATTTTAAATTAACGGTTTTCTTAACAAAAGAAATCCTGGAAATGGTTCGTTTAATTTCATTAGGGTTAAGTTTGCTAACACTGTTAGGAAAACAAAGAAAATATAAAATGAATCTATCGGAAAGGAAAATAAAACACCGCGAAGAAGTGCGGGCATCCATTCTGGAGGCTGCGCGGAAAGTGGTGTTGGAGGAAGGCTGGCAGGCACTTTCTATCCGAAAAATAGCTGAGGCCATTGATTATAGTGTGCCGGTTATTTACGATCATTTTATAAATAAGGAAGCTATTTTACTGGAATTTGTTAAACAAGGATTCGGTCTTCTAAATACAAAACTGGAACGCGCCAAAGATTCTGTCGACGATTCGGAAATGCAAGTAAGAGCTATCGGAAATGCTTATATGAAATTTGCCACGGATCATAAAGAGTATTACCGGTTAATGTTTGGTTTAGGCATTCCATCCTGCGAAGCAGTAAAGGAAATTCCGGAATTGAAGAGCTTTGTGCAAATTGTTATGGAACCTATCAGTGAATTAATTCAGCAGAACAAACATAAGAAAATGGAGGAAAGAGTAAAGTTTAAAAGTTTCTGGTCCTCTCTGCATGGATTAATTTCTATAGATATTATGGATATCACCGGGAAAAGCGGCATGAATAAAAAAGTTATGGAAGATTTTTTTGACAGCTTTCTTGGTGGAATTAGGAATTAGGAATTGAGAATTAGAATTATAAACAATAAAACAAACTAAACAATTATTAAAACAAAAAAATGATGATGAAAAGAATAACATTCGCACTACTGTTGATTATTACCTCCTTTACCATACAGGCCCAGGGAAATTATGTGGTAGATCCTGCCCATTCAAAACTTGGATTTACGATTACGCATTTTGGAATTGCCGATGTGCCCGGCCATTTTGATAAATTCGATGTAGTAGTCAGGACTACAAAAGCAGATTTTAGCGATGCAGTGGTAGAGATGCAAGCAGATGTAAATTCCATTAATACGCGCATTGAACCAAGAGATAAGCATTTGAGAAGTGCTGATTTTTTTGAAGTAGAAAAATATCCGACGATGGTTTTCAAAAGCACTTCCATCCGGAAAGTTGCAGACAACAAATATGAATTATCCGGTGATTTAAGCATGCGCGGAATTACAAAACCGGTTAAAGTACATATGTGGCACCGTGGTTCTATTCAGAAAAAAGAAGGCGATAAATATACTGCCGGATTGCAGTTTACCACCACCATTAAGAGATCTGATTTTGATCTTGGAACTAAATTCCCTGCACCGATGCTTAGCGACGAAGTAACTCTAAAAGGCGACGGAGAATTTTTACAACAATAATTTAAAGTACCAAATAATTTATATGAAGAGATTGTTTAATAAAAGTCACGCGCCCATTAATCTTGATGCGGGTATTCTCATCGTCCGGGTTGCTATTTCAATTTTGATGCTTATGCACGGCATGCCTAAACTGATGAAGTTTTTTGCAGATGAACCTATTGCATTCGCCAATTTTTTAGGAATGGGTCCCGGTCTTTCCCTGACCTTAGCTGTATTTGCTGAAGTAGTGTGTTCTATATTTTTAATACTTGGATTCGCTACCCGTCCGGTGCTTATTCCACTTATAACAACGATGGCGGTGGCAGTTTTCCACATACACGGGGAAGATCCTTTTGCGGTAAAAGAGAAGGCAATTATCTTTTTACTTATCTACATTTTTTTGTTCTTTACGGGAAGCGGAAAATATTCTTTAGACAGGATAGTGCGCAAAAAAGCGGTACTTTTAGACAATTGATTTTATTTGATTTTTTCACCTAAAAATAGAAATTATGAATGAGATTCTAAACAGATTTAAAGATGTTACCAGCAAGTGTTGCGTGACAATTATTTTAAGCACCCATCGCACAAAACCAGATAATGAAAAGGATCCGATTTTGTTGAAAAATCTGGTGAAGGATGCTGAAAAACGAATTTTGGCTGATTGTGATAAGGATATGGCGGCTAATGTAATCAATAAGCTAAACACGCTGGCCTCAAATATCGATCACAGGCATAACCTCGAAGGTCTGGTTCTTTTTGTGAATGAAGATATTGCGGAAATTGTTCGGGTACCTTTGAGTGTAGATAATAGAGTAGTGGTAGATAATTCGTTTCATACACGGGATCTTTTGCGGGCAATACATGGTCAGACTGGCTATTATGTGTTAGTTCTTAGCAGGCAGAAAGCAAGATTGATTGAGGCCCTGAGTGATAAAGCTGTTGAAGAAATTACAACAGGATTCCCTATTGAAAATGAAACAACCACTGTTCCACCGGGTTCGGCTTCTAATGCGAACAAAGTGACCAGTTTGAGCCTTGAGTTTTTTAATTTGGCCGACAAGAAATTGAATGAGGTCTATAAATTAAAACCATTGCCTGTGATTGTGTGCACGGATGAATCTAATTTTTCTGAATACCTGAAAATTGCAGATAAAAAGGACATTATTTTAGGCAATGTAAAAGGCAATAAAATGCCGGATAAATCGCACCATATTGTAAGCAGTGTATGGCCAGTAGTACAGGAACTGCAAAATGCCGCAAATAAGAAAAGGCTGACCGAACTGGACGAGGCGGTAAACAAAACAAAGTATGTAACTGATTTTAACGATATATGGACGGCACTCAATGAAGGTCGTGGCCGCACGCTTTTTGTGAAACAGGGATATTTTCAACCTGCGCGTATTGTGGATAATCAAATATTATTGGTGGCACCAAACCAGGCTGCCGCACCGGATGTAGTAGATGATATCATTGATGAAATGCTGGAAAAAAACATGAAAAACGGCGGAGACGCAGTTTTTATGCAGGAGGATGAACTGGAAAAATTCCAGGGATTGGTATTGGTAACGAGATATTAATTTGCTGATTAAATAGAAAATTGATTAAATAGAAAAAGGAAAGCCTCAAAATGGAAACGTTTTGGGGCTTTTTGGTATTAGGTTTTTGGTTGTAGGTTTTGGGTATTAGGTAAATTACCTGGTACCTGAAATGGGTAAATTCGCCGTGGTTCCCGTAGAGACGCAATTCATTGCGTCTCTACATTACGCCGTGTGTTTTCCTGATTTCAAGCGTGCATACGCTGTATGTATCCAACAATTCAACAATCCAGGGTTTTTAGGTTGTTGGTTGTAGGTTTTGGGTATTAGGTAAATTACCTGGTACCTGAAATGGGGTTATTTGTCGTGGTGCCGGTAGACACGCAATTCATTGCGTCTCTACGTTGCACGGAATCTGTTCCTGATTTCATACGTGTACGCGCAGTATCTATTCAATAATTTGACAATGCAACATCCAAACATCTAACCATCCAACAATCCAACAATTTTCAACATCCAACAATTCATCCATCCAACCATCTAACAAATTCAACCCTTCATTCCTCAACTTACCATTTCCCCAACTCTATTCAAAAAATCATTCAGATTCTGTTCTGTTTCAAGACTTAATTTTTTGCGTAATCTATATCGCGCAATTTCCACTCCGCGTACAGAAATATTCATTAGTTGCGCAATTTCTTTGGAGGATAGATTTAGCTGCAGATAAGCGCAGACTTTTAAATCTGTTTTAGACAGTTTCGGAAATTTTTCTTTCAGTTTTTTCAGAAAATCATTGTTTACCTCATCAAAATGCGAAACGAATTGTTCCCAGTTGGAATTGTTTTTTTCGATATCATTGACGAGTTGTAAGGTCTTTTTAACATCGTGATTATTATTTGTTTTTTTATAGAGATGTTGTAATTCATCCTTTACGCGTGTAAGCGCATCGGCTCTTTCTACGAGATGCAGGTTGGCATCTGCCAGTTCACGGTTCTTAAACCTGACCTCATTAGCGAGCTTCTCATTTTGTAATTTGATAATTTCTTTTTCACTTTTTTCCACCTTAAGCTGATGCAATTCTTTTAATCTGCGCTGCTCTTCCTCAAATTTGATTTGTTGCTTTTTAAACTTTTTCTGTTGGTTTTTGTAGAAAAGATAAAGAAGATAAAAAATAATCAACAGGTACACAGTTTTAGCCCAAATTGTCTGGTACCATGGCGGTAATACACTAAATGAATAGGAATCTATGGCGGATTCATGTCCCAGGTTATCCTGCGCTTTCAATTGAAATGTATATTTCCCTGCCGGTAAATTGGTATAATCCTTTTCTGTTTTTGCAGACCATTCGCTCCAGCCGTTATCGTACCCTTTTAATTGATAACTGTATTCAATATTCTTCTGTAACCCATACGCCGGGGAACTGTATTCAAAATGAAATGAATTATAATCAGCCGGTAAAGCAGTCGTTGGTTTTTTTATTGTTTTTTGGCCAAAGGGAATGTACCCGCCAAATATGGTACTGTCTTGCTTCCCGATAGCTTTTACATTACTCAGGTACACTTTCAATTGTGATTTTTTAGAACGGTATTTTTCTAAATTTAGATGAATGACTCCATTCTCCGATCCAATAAATATATTCTGTTTGTTGTAAGGAAAAATATTTTCCGATCCAATCAATGTTTGTCCTGTCAGCTCCGGTAGATAGGTCAGGTTAAAGGTTGATTCTCCGTTCTTTGAAATGAAACTTACGAAGCCTAATTTATTATTTGTACAAAACCAGATATTACCCTCCTCGTCTTCTTTCATATATCTTACTTCCATTTTTTTGAATACCGGCGTCAAAAAACCGGATGGAACAAATCTTTTTGTGCTACGATCATATTCATAAACACCTTTTTCAGTTGCAAAAACAACCCGGTTCTTTATTTTAAATACATAATTTCCAAGGTCCGAAGGCAAACCATCTTTACTGGTCAGTAGCTCCGCATCGGAATTATTGGTTCCGGGTAAAAGTTGAATTTTATACACTCCCCGATAGGGATGGGATGACCAGATATCATTGTTATTATCAATGACTAAAAAGCGCAGGGATTCATTCACCCCTTTTATTTTACCATTATTTACAAAAGTATTATTGGAGAAATGAAGGGAAGTGAGCCCGGTATACGTTCCGGCCAGAATTTCTTTGGCAGGTAAAACAGCTGAAGTTGGCTTAAATAACCAAAACCCATCGCCCTGGATTATTGGATAGGCTGTTTGCCCCCTGATGGAAAAGGCGCCGTCATTATAGCCCATCATTAATTGTTGATTGACCACATCCATACTCCACACCTGACCACTGCTGTTTTTTATACGCGTGAAATTATTTTTGGAAAAACTCAGATCTTTATCCTGTTTGGAAAAGGAAGCCACATATGCGCCATCTGATGTAGCAATATAAAGGCTATCATTAAATATGATCGTTGAGTATCCTGAAAGGTCATTTGTTTTGTTTGGCCGGATGTATTTAATAGCAGAATTATATTCAATAAAACTAATGCCTCTGTTTAATCCGGTCCAGAGGTTTTGATCATTATCGAGAAACAAACAAAGTACATTACTATTTTGCAATTCTTCTTTCCGGGTTACTTTCTGAATCATATTTCCTTCATTATTCATGATGATCACACCATCAGAGGTCGTTCCAATGGCAAATTCATCCCGGTTTATTTTAGCGATAGAATATATCCGGCTTTTCTTTAAATCTTCATCTACACTTGTCTTTTTAATATAGGCGCTATCGTTCACCAACATAAAAAGTCCATCTTTTAAGGTACTTATCAGGATGCTGTCCTGACCCATGGACATCATTCCGGAAACGAGATTTTGGTTAAATGGTTCTTTGCATAAAGGTTGCCAGGCCTGGTTTTTAAATTCAAGCAAGCCCCGCACTTTATCCTGGGCTATGAGTTTTTGCCCCACTTTTTTTAAAAATCGCCATTCAGAATCTGATGGGAATACACGGATATTCTGATTGTTTAATTCAAAGATCCTATCGGTGGCCCGAAAGAAAATGGATTCGCCAAATGGTTCAATATCCCAAATGTCTGCGAATTGATTGTAGGTTTTAGGAATCAAGCTTTTAAGAGAGACATATTTTAAACTCCCGTTGTTATCCGGTTCAAAATATCCAAATTCATCCTGACCACCGACATATATTTTTTGATCTTCCCCAATGTAGAGTGAACGTACGATCGTTTTATTTGGAAGACTATAAAGACGCCAGTAATTTCCATCATAGGTTAAAAGTCCGGCACTATTTGCAAAATACATAACGCCGTTATGATCTTGTTGTATATCCCAGCTCTGATTTGCTGCCTGATAGTCTTCCGTACTATAATTAATGATACAGGGTAGGCCAATGGTATTTTGTCCGAAAGTGGTAAAAGAAAACGGAAACAGAATTAATAAAATCCAAACTTTTCTCATTTTTTTAATATGTTGTAGGAATGATGTAATTTATGTTTATTGATTATCAGTAGTTTATAAAACTATGATGTAGTAGTGATGTATAAAAATACGAAAAACTAAAGGAATTGTTAATTAGATTTGGATTAGGAATCTGAATTAATCAGGTTTTTCATTTCTGAAATTTGAAGGCATTCATTTCTAAAAATTCCTACACAATGCGAAAAATTATCAAAAAATTGACTCTTTCTTTTGTTTTTCTGGCTACTTTAAGTATTAGTTATGCACAAACCAAAGAAGTTTCAGGGCAGGTAATGGATGCGTCCGGTAAAACGGTTGCCGGAGCATCTGTTATTGCTAAAGGAACCACAACAGGTACTTCGACCAATGATGATGGTCAATTCTCCCTTCAGATACCGTCGGGTGTAAAATCATTATTAGTATCTGCTTTAAATTATGCAAGCCAGGATGTACCTATTACTGCATCGCCCATGGCGATTATTTTAAAAAGTACAGTCGTAGATCTGCAAGAAGTGGTTGTAGTAGGGTATGGTACTCAAAAGGTGACTCAGGTTTCCGGCGCCATCTCTACGATCAAAGAAGCGGATATTGAAAAATTAAAACCCGTCCGCGTGGAAGATGTATTACAGGGTAGAGCCTCGGGGGTAACGGTTATTTCCAATGGTTCTCCGGGATCAAAACCAACCGTTCTGATCCGTGGTATTCCGTCTTTTTCCGGAACAGATCCTGTGGTGATCATTGATGGTGTTCCGCAAACATTAGACGACTTTAACGCAGTGAACTCAGAAGATATCGCGTCTATAAGTGTGCTTAAAGATGCTGCGACTACTGCTATATATGGAGTGAAAGGAGGAAATGGTGTGATTGTAGTTACGACCAAATCGGGCCGCAGAAATCAAAAAACAGAAATTTCTGTCAATGGAAATTATGGTGTGCAGGAAGTAATGAATATAATCCCGGTTTTAAATGCTTCTGAATATGCAGCCATTATTAATGAAGGAAATGTTGCTTCCGGAGGAAATCTGGTTTTTCCTGATCTTTCTGTGATCGGCAAAGGAACTGATTGGCAAAAGGAAATTTTTCATACAGCTCCAATCCAGAATTATAATGCAAGTGCAAGGGGTGGTAGCGATAAAATGGGCTATTTTGTTTCCGGTGGATATTTAAATCAGGACGGTATCGTTGGAGGAGGATCTAAATCGAATTTTAACCGTATTAATGCCACCGCAAATCTAAACTTTGATCTGACTAAAAATCTAAAACTAATTGTCAATAATAGTTTTGTACAATTAAGAAGTAGAGGTGTTCAGGAAAATTCTTTCAATTCCATTATTGGTAGTGCTTTAAATTTTGATCCCACTGTTTCAAAGTATAATAATAATCCAAACACTGTTGGTGAATACGGTTACAGCAATCTTTTACTGTCTGAGATTTTTAATCCACTTACAAAACTTGCGAATACTTATAATATTTCACAGGGAAATAAGTGGTATGGAAAAGTAGAACTTCAATATGAAATAATAAAGAACCTCAAGGTCACCAGTCGTTTAGGATATGTTACCTGGGATCAGACAGGAAAATCCTTCAACCCTCTTGTATTTTATGGTCCTTTGAACGTTGAAAACACGATGGCCGCCGATGGTACCACAGTAGCCGGTAAGCATAATAGTGTTGGAGAAAATAAAAACAGTAATGCGAGCTTTACTTCTGAAACTTTTGCCAACTATAATTTCACCGTTGCTCACCATCATAATTTTGAAACCGTAGCTGGTATTTCATTTGCCAAAAGCAGGGGCGATGGCATCAATGCTTCCAGGCAGGATGTTCCTTTTAACTCCTGGACATTTGCGGATATTACCGCTGCTACCGGTGCCAATAGTATTACAAATACGAGTGCCTTTACAGCTGGGAATTCCCAGTTTTTTAGAAAAAATGCTTCTTATTTTGGAAGGGTAAATTATGATTACCAATCTAAATATCTCGCTTCCTTTACTGCCAGAAGAGATGGGTCTTTTGCTTTTGGTCCGGAGAATAAATTTGGTAATTTCCTTTCAGGATCTCTTGGCTGGGTTGCTTCAAATGAAGACTTCTTCCATTCAGATATCATCAATTACCTGAAGATCAGGGGAAGTTATGGTACTGTCGGAAATGAAAACGTAAATCCTCAATTTGTGAGTATCGTTACTGGTGGCCCCAGTTATGGCAGTACCGCTAACAGTAATGGCTATACGTACGGTGATGAGTTTATAGCGGGTTCTACGGTTGGGTCCTATAAAAATGATGCCTTAAGATGGGAAAAGCAGAAACAATTTAACGTCGGCCTGGACATAAATGTCTTTAATAATAAATTATCCCTAAGTGCTGATTATTTTGAGAAGCGGGTAGATGGATTGCTTTTTACTCCTTCTGTTAGTTTGTATCTTGGTACTGCTACAATTCCTACGGCAAACATTGGTTCTACCAAAAGTTCCGGCGTGGATATGACTCTTGGTTATAATGACCAATTTTCAAAAGACTTTTCCGTAAATACTTCACTCACTTTTACAACTTCTAAAAACCTGGTTACTGCTACCAATGCAGATGGAACTGCGATCATAAACGGAGGAAGTTATTTCAACGGTCAATCCCAGACCGCCACGCGTTTTCAGAAAGGCTTTACTCCGGGATATTTCTATGGTTTTAGAACCGACGGACTTTTTCAGTCAGCAGATGATATGGCCAAAGCACCAATTCAAACAGGTGCGCAACCTGGTGATATCCGTTATGTGGATATAAATAACGATGGGGTGATCAGCGATTTGGATAAAACAAAAATAGGCGATCCGTTTCCTGATTTTACCATGGGATGGAATCTGAATTTTACTTATCGTAGTATAGACTTGACGATATTTACCTATGCTTCTGTAGGGAATGATATTTACCGTGCTTTTGAAAGAAATGCCAATTTCAGTAATAAGTTTCAGAATGTTTTAGACAGGTGGACAGGACCTGGAACAACCAACAGTGCCCAAGATCCAAGATATTCTTTTACGGATGGTAACAGCAATATCCGGCCATCTGACAGGTATATAGAAGATGGCTCCTTCGTAAAGATCAAGAATGTTCAGTTGGGATATTCTCTGCCTGCTTCAGTTTATAAAAATGTATTTAAACAGATACAGGTTTATGCGCAGGTAAAAAACCTGTACACCTTTACCGATTATTCCGGTTATGACCCGGAAGTTCCGGGAGGTATCCTGGATACAGGTGTGGACGAAGGAAGTTATCCTCAAGCCAGAACATGGTCTTTTGGTATCAATTTAAAGTTTTAATCCACGAAAAAATCAATGATTATGCAACAAGTAATTAAAATTACCGGCGCTTTTTTCTTATTGACGGTTTTGTTTTCATGTAAGAAATGGGTTGACTATAACCCGCATGATGATTACAAGGTTACCGACCAGGATTATTTAAAATCCGGCGGTGATTATAAATCTATGGTCATAAGTACCTATACGCCTATTCAATGGTTGAACCAGATGGTGCCTGTAGGAGACATCGCTTCTGATAATAGCGTTGCCGGTGGCGAAAATGCTTCCGATGTGCTGACCTTACAGCAAATAGATGATTATACATTAACTTCCAATAACAGTACTCTTTCAGAATTGTGGAAATCTGCCTACGAAGGAATCAACCGGGCAAATTATCTGACCCAATACAAAGATAAAAATCCCGCAGGCGAAGCGATTGTATTTCCGGGAAAAGAAGCCCTGTATGGTGAAGTGTTTTTTCTGAGAGGTTTTTATTATTTCTCTTTAGTTAAAATGTTTGGAGATGTACCGCTGTTTGCAGATAAACGACTTTCAATTACTGATTCAAGATCGTTGAAAAGAGCTCCAAAAGCGGATGTATATAAACAAATAGAAACGGATCTTTTAGCAGCTATCGCTGTTCTTCCTCCCACTGCTTCCCAACCGGGACGGATTACAAAATATGCCGCCCAGGCATTATTAGGAAAGGTTTATTTGTACGAAAATAAATTTACCGAAGCAGCCGATATGCTTGAAAATGTTGTCAATGGACCATTTAGTTTAGTGAGTAATTTTGCCTCTATTTTTCTTGTGACAGGTGAAAATGGTCCGGAATCTGTTTTTGAAATTCAATACTCAAATCTATCTCCATATTACAATTGGGGAGGTGCTACCCGTGGCCAGGGTAATTATGCCGTGCAGCAAAATGGGATACGTGGTTTAAGCGGAACCAGTCCTTATGCTCCCGGCTGGAGTACTAATTTACCTTCGGAAGATCTTGCAAATGCCTATACGGCCGGGGATACACGAAAAGATGCCACCGCGCTGGATATCGAAAAGTACAAAGCACAACATCCTGAATTTAATATAACCTACCAGGTAGCTCCGTATAAAAATACGGGACTTTATAACCAGAAATATTTACCCAGAAAGGGACAAACATCCGGTCAGCTTGAACTGAATTACCTAAATAATTACAGGACCATACGTTATGCCGGGGTTTTGTTGATGGCCGCTGAAGCTAATAACCGGAAAACGTCTCCAAATGATGATAAGGCTCGGGATTATCTGAACCGGGTAAGAAGAAGAGCTTTTGGAGACGATAATCACAAAATAGTTGTATCCGGCACTACGCTTACGCAAGCTATTTGGGATGAAAGAAGATTGGAACTTGCCATGGAAGGAGAACGTTTCTTTGATTTGGTTCGCACGGGCAAAGCCGCCTCTACCATTACTGGTTTTGTAGTGGGTAAAAATGAATTATTTCCTATTCCTCAGGAGGAAGTGGAGGTTTCGGGATTAGCCCAAAATGCAAATTATTAATGCGCTTGTTTTATTGAAAATGAAAAAGGGGATATAAAAATTGTCCCGGAATTTATTTCTAAAGAAGCAGATTCTTTTAAACAATCAGGAAAAAATAAAATAAAAACATCATGACACATCTTAAATATTGTACGTTGCTTTTAAGTATGGTTTTGGTCGGGGCCGGATGCACAAAATTTGATAATGATGATATCTCATTTGTCAAAACAGCTTCTGTTCCGTCGGATATCACTACTCAAATCAGCGTTTCAACCGATAATCTTGGTATGGTAACGATTACGCCAAACAGCGCCGGATCTGCTACCTATGATGTTACTTTTGGGGATACCACAAAAACGCCGCAAAGAGTGACGGCCGGAAAAAATATTGTGCATAAATACCAGGAAGGAACCTATACTGTAAAAGTAATGGGCAACGGTATTACAGGCCTTACTACAGAAAATTCTTTTCCGCTTACGGTTACGTTCAGGGCACCGGAAGATGTTGCTGTAAATGTGGAAACAGATGTGCATGCGGTAAAAGTTTCCGCCACAGCGAAATATGCGGAGGGCGGGTATAAAGTTTATTTCGGAGATGTGCCTGCTGAAACTCCTCTAATGATGGCATCAGGTTCTTTTCTGACACATACTTATACAAATGCCGGGACTTATGATATAAAAGTGGTTGCCTTAAGCGGTGGTGCTGCTACTGTGCAAAAAATTCAAACGGTAAGAATCTATGACTCACTAAAATTACCAATGACATTTGAAGATCCAAATGTGCGGTATAATTGGGGTGATTTTGGAGGTAGTGAAACAAAAGTAATTCCGAATCCACATAAAACAGGGATCAATACGAGCGCCACTGTCGGGCAGATCATTAAAAAGAAGGATCAGGTATGGGCAGGTAATTTTATTATTCTAAGCGCACCACTTGATTTATCCCAAAAACATGTTTTTAAAGTAAAGGTATTTCCTCCGCGTGTTGGAATGAGGGTGCAGTTGCAGTTGGAAAGATCCGGCGACAATAGTTTTCAGGATCACCGGGAAGTAATGACGACCAAAGCCAATCAATGGGAAGAATTGACGTTTGATTTTACAGGAGTTGATAATTCAAAACGTCTCCAGAATATTTTAATCTTCCTGGATAACGGAACTGTTGGAGATGGTTCTGCTAACTATACTTTATTATTCGATGATATCATTTTAACTAATTAATTTTCAAACGCAATTATTATGAATCAGTTTAAAATATTTGTCCCTTTTCTTGCATTGATGTTTTTATCTTTTTCAGGTTGCAAAAAAGAAGATAAAACCTTTGGCCCTTTGGATACACCGGCTGTCCCAACAATTGAGATAACGATTCTTGGTCAGGATACTGAGCATCCGAATGGAGATGGATCCGGTAATATTATTCTGAAAGTAGTTTCAGATAAGGCTATCAGCTATAAAGTGGATTTTGGCGATGGCAAACCGGTTAAAATAAATACATCCAATGTGTTTAATTATTCTTACGCCTTACCTACCGGCGATAACGTACTGACCATCACCGTTTCCGCTCTTGGAAAAGCCGGAAGCATCAGTACCAATATAAAGCAGGTCACCATTTATCGTGCTTTTGATCCGAATCCCGAATTAGTGAGCATGCTTACAGGAACGGGCACAAAAAAATGGCGGGTGGATAAGGATGAACCTGGAAATTTAGGTGTGGGACCTGCTGATGGTCTGACAGAGGATTGGTGGTCAGCCGCCCCGAATGAAAAAGCCGGATTAGGTATTTATGATGATATCTATACGTTTACCCAATCTACACTTACATTTACGCATACGACCAATAATGATCTTTTTGGGAAAAAGGAATATCTGGTAGATTTTGATCCTTCTCTTACCGGTACAGGAGATTATACATTAACCGGCCCCACAGCGGCTTCTTACACAGAAAAGTTTGGGTATGATGGCGGTCCGAATAAAGAAGAGTATATCACATTTTCTAATAAAGGGCACCTGGGAATGTATCTTGGGGTACATAAATACCAGGTGGTTTCAAGAACAAACAATAAGATGTATTTAAAATGTCTGCAAGCTCCGGGAGCGTGGTTTGTAAAAATTATTGCTGTTCCATAGAACGGCCTCATACTTTCTGAAGTTGGAATGCATTCCTGGAATATTGATTTTTAAACGCTCATTTATTTATGAAAATGCATTTTCCTGACAGATAATAAACTATTGACAATGATGAAATTCCCCGTTTTAATATCTATATCCATTTTTCTGATATCCTTTTTTTATTTTTCTTCAGAAAGTCATTATGCGAGACAGTCTGTTTCATTAGAACATTCCCTTAGTGGAGCACAACTTGAAGACATGGCTTCTCTTTTGTTGCCAATAATCCCGATGAGTCAGACCTCCGACGATATAAAAAATATTTCTTCCCTAAAGAAAACATTTCTGACGAACCAGGTTGTTGCCCACCGGGGAGCATGGAAAAATACCGGAGCTTCTGAAAACTCTGTCGCCTCCCTAAAAGCAGCTATAGCTTTAGGTTGCGCCGGATCCGAAACAGATCTGCATATGACCAATGATGGGAAATTGATCATTCACCATGATCCACATGTAGATGGAATCGAAATTCAAAAGGTGGATTATAAAGATCTTCAAAATATAAAATTGTCCAATGGCGAACGGCTTCCATTGCTGGAGGATTTTTTAAAGATCATTACAGCGCAAGATGCTACGCGTCTCATCCTCGAAATAAAACCTTCTGAAAAAGGACCGGAATGGGCGAAAGAAACCGTGCAGAAAGTGATTGGTTCAGTGCATCAAATGAAAGCGCAGGAATGGCTGGCCTATATCAGTTTTGATTATGCCATTTGTAAGGAAGTTTTGCGGCTGGAACCAACTGCAAATGTGCAGTATTTAAACGGCGATAAATCTCCGGAACAATTAAAAGAGGATGGCATCAAAGGCGCGGATTATCATTTTTCTGTTTTTCAAAAAAAGCCGGAATGGATTCAATCCGCTAAAGACAATCATATTGACCTAAACGCCTGGACAGTCAATTCCGCTAAAGACATGAAGTGGTTGCTGGCAAATGGTTTTGAATACATCACCACCAATGAACCCGAACTTTTATTTGAGGAAATTAAAAATGCTCCCGTAACAAAAGGCTGGTCTTTAAAATGGAGTGATGAGTTCAATTACAGCGGTCTGCCCGACAGTTCAAAATGGGGTTATGACCAAGGTGGCCATGGGTGGGGTAATAATGAGAAACAATATTATACAAAAGCAGATACCAATAACGCAATCGTGAAAAATGGCGTTCTATCCATCATTAGCCGGAAAGAAAAAAAAGAAAATAATGATTACACATCTGCAAGAATTCTATCCAAAGGAAAAGCTGCCTGGACGTATGGACGTATTGAAGTAAGTGCGAAACTACCAAAGGGAGTAGGACTCTGGCCGGCCATCTGGATGCTGGGAGCAGATATTGATAAAACTCCCTGGCCTGCCTGCGGTGAAATTGATATCATGGAGCATGTCGGTTACCGGCCCGCTGATATTTTAGGCACTGTGCACACAGAGGCGTTTAATCACGTGAAAAATACGCAAAAAGGCGGGGAGATAACTATAAAAGATCCGTATAATTCTTTCAATACGTATGCAATAGAATGGGATGCGGATAAGATCGTTTTTTTCTTAAATGATACAGAGTTCTTTCGTTTTAAAAATGAACATAAAACCAGCGCCGAGTGGCCTTTTAATAAGCCTTTCTTTCTCATCATGAATACCGCCATAGGCGGCAATCTTGGCGGACAAAAAGGAATTGATGATTCGGCATTTCCGGCAGTGTATGAAATTGATTATGTAAGGGTTTTTCAGCGATGAGTACCAAGCTTTGAGGAGTGAGCGATGAGCTATGGGCTTCCGCTACAACCTAATACCTACAACCTAATACCTCTTAAACACCATGATAAAAATTTCCGCCTGTCTGCTCCTTCTTACTTTACTATCGTGCAGCTCAAGAGTTGTCAACACAATGGGGGAATCTGCGGAAACCTTTGTCACGAAAGGGAAATCTGTGATGGTTTATACGACAGCTTTCAATACAGATTTGAGAATAACGCCGACGGATACACTTAAATTTACACACATGGGACAGCCGGTTGAAACACAAACTTGTGTGTTTGTAGATCCGGGCAAAACTTTTCAAACCTTCCTCGGAATTGGCGGTGCTCTGACAGATGCGGCGGCAGAAACTTTTTATAAACTGCCCATGCCTAAACAAAAGGAACTGATGGAAGCTTATTTTAATAAAGAAAGTGGCATTGGCTATACGCTTGCACGGACAAATATTAATAGCTGTGATTTTTCCAGTGATTCCTATACGTACGTAGAGGAAGGTGATTCTGCCCTGAAGACATTTGATATAGCCCACGACCGGAAATATAAAATCCCTTTTATCAAACAAGCAATGGAAGCTGCGGGTGGAAAACTGATCGTTTACGCAACGCCATGGAGTCCTCCGGCATTTATGAAAACCAATAACAGCATGTTAAAGGGAGGGAAATTGAAAACAGATTATTATCAAAGCTGGGCAAATTATTATACAGAATTCATCCATGAATATGAGAAGGATGGCATTCCTATCTGGGGCATCACTATTCAGAATGAACCAATGGCCACCCAAACCTGGGAATCCTGTGTGTATACCGGGGAAGAAGAACGCGATTTTCTGAAAAACAATTTGGGTCCGGCGATGGAAAAAGCCGGTTACGGAAATAAGAAAATCATTGGCTGGGATCATAACCGTGATTTGATTTATCAGCGCGCTTCTACCTTATTAAACGATCCTGAAGCCGCGAAATACCTTTGGGGCATTGGCTATCATTGGTATGAAAACTGGAGTGGCGGCACAGAAATGTTTTCCAATGTAGCACTGGTACATGAGGCATTTCCCGAAACAAATTTAATTTTTACCGAAGGAGCTATAGAGAAATTTAATTTGGATAGTATACATGAATGGCG
>JBBSSE010000013.1:0-17406 GCA_038242375.1 Chitinophagales bacterium | reverse complement strand
AAGAACTTTTTTGGGAGTGCAAAAGTAGTGAATGTATTTGTTATAGCAATAAATTATTTTGAAATAAATAGCCAATTATAGAAGCCCGAATTCCTCCGGTTAAATTTTAAATTACTCGTTTTTTCTACCGCAGGATCAATGATTTTAACGTTGTGGCGTTTATGTATCTATTTTCAAATAATTTTTACATTGAGCAGAAAATCAGGTATTCGATAATTTACTTATCCCGTCCAAATAGTTTCTCCCTATTGGAATAGTTACCTCATTAATTTCTATTTCATGATTTGTGAAGGCAGTCAGTTTATTTATTGATACAATAAAAGATCTGTGTATCCGAACAAAGCGGTTCTCTGGAAGCATTATTTCGAGGGAACTTATGGATTGCTTGACCAAAAGAGGCTTTTGATTCCTTTGTACTATTTTAATGTAATCTTTTAAACTTTCTATATACAATATTTCTTCTAAAACAACTTCCACCATTTTGCGGTCCACCCGGAAAAAAAGGAAATCATTTCCGGTTATTAATGAATGGCCTTCCTCCTCTCTAACAGGGAAAGTCCCTGGCATTACGAACAACTTACTTATTGCCTTTAAAAATCTTTCTAATGAAATTGGCTTTAATAAATAATCGACTGCTTCCAGTTCAAAGCCTTGTAAAGCATAATCTTTGTGTGCAGTAGTAAAAATAACTTTTGGAAGATTTTTAAGCGTTCTTATAAATTCCGTACCAAGGAGTAAAGGCATTTTAATATCCAATAGCATTACATCAACCTTTTGTTCATTGAGTACTTTCATTGCCTCAAACGCATTAGAGCATTTTCCAGTTAACTCAAGATTGGGAACACTTTCAATGTAATGTTCCAAAATTTTTAAGGCGAGAGGTTCATCATCCACCAACAGGCATTTGATGTTCATATTTTTTGGATTTTGCATTCGTTAATTCCATGATTGCCCCTCCAATCTGGTCATTTAAAGGCATAGTAAGCGAAAGAGTGAACGTTTCTTCAGCAGGCAAAATCTTCAAACTGTATTTTTCACCATACAATAGTTGCAACCTTTTTACCACATTATGTAAACCAATCCCTCCTCCTACAACTTGAAGGTCTTCATCTTTCACCTTACTATTAATCAATTTTAAGTATAGAATATTGTTTTCTACATGAAGATATATACTTATCCAACTTTGATCAATCTGGTTACTTGTTCCATGCTTAAAGCAATTCTCTAATAAAGGTAGAAACAAAAGAGGAGGAATCATTTTACCCTCTATCTCACCGGAATAACTTTTGCTCACATCCAGCCTGTCTCCATATCTTAATTTTTCCAGATCTACATAATGGTTCATCATTTCTAATTCTTTACTTAGGGGAGACCATTGAGGCATTACATTCGTATAACATATATCTCAATAAGTCTGATAATTTCAAAATGATGATTGGTGCCAGGTTGGATTTTTCAAGTGACAGCGAGTATATATTGTTCAACGTATTAAACAGAAAATACGGATGTACCTGTGATTTAAGTATTTGTAATTCAGCAGTAATCTTTTCCTGTTGCACTAAAATATTTTGCCTTTTCTCCTTTGCCCAATATCTTAATAATTTTATTGATACAGCAATGCCAAGAATAGTCAGGCAACCTAATAATGATTCTCCAAGGGTCCACCAGGTTTCTTTCTTTATAGATTCTGAACCCAAAAATTTAAAGTTAATCAGGTAAGAGAAATACATATTAACACCAATTAGAACAATGGCCAGTCCAAAGAATGTAAAAATTTTGCTTCTCAAAAGGAAACGGGGTATAAGAAAATAAAGGAAACTATACGCAAGCCACATATGATTTGGCAGAAAAGCTAATCATCTGTAAAATTCTAATTTATACTGGCCATGCTGCTCATAAACAAGAATAAAATAAACTAATACCACTGTCCAGAATAATACGTGAAGCAGAATCCGTTGCTTTAAAAGTCAATCGAAAAATTTTTGCGTTGAAAGTGGCTGCATTTCGACTTTTGTATTTACAAAATTAAAAAGCTTTCTACTGTTTTCAATTTTTGGTCGACGAAAACAATGATTTAGTAGATGAATTGTCTAAAAACAGCTCAATACCCATAAATTACAAAATAATCAGTTTCTGTAGACCAAAATGATTCTTTGGGCTACTGTTTTCCAGACAGATTTTATTTGATATTAATTTTAGATTTCTATATTAAATGTAAACTCTTTTAAACAAAAAATGATGAAAACATATTCCAAATTAATTATTGCAGTCTGCACATTTTTGATGATAAGCAGTTCCATAAATGCACAAAAGAAAAATTATATCCCGGCAGAAGGATTCTGGGTATTAGAGAGCAATGTCCACGACAAGAAAAGTACTATTATTCGTTTCTATACAGATAGCTCTGTTTTGATTTATGAAGAAACAGTGAATAACTGCCGCTTGAATATAAACAGGAAAAAGAATTTATTAGATCTTAAAAAGGGGCTTGAAGAAGCTATGATTACCTGGAACAATAAAAAAGACGTATTAAAAAACGGTGATATGATGGCTGTATTAATGAAAGGAAAAGTTAGAAGGTGAGTCGATAGATTACATTTTTGTTAATCATCAATTCTTAAAAACTTTCCATCTAAACTAAATTCGAGTTCCAGGCCATTATTCAATTTCACTTCCTGTTTTTTCTTTTTTAATTCCCATTCCATAATTCCCTTCCCGGCATAGTGCGTTTTTACATAAGAAAGAATGGAAGCCGGAATCAATTTATCTGGTATAACTAAATCTGATTTTGACGTAATCTCTTTAATCTTGTTATTACTATCAAACTCAAGCTTGAAATCAGTAAGTTTTACCTGATAGGAAATTGAAGTGCCATTTTTTTCCTCTTCACATTTTACAATCTTATGCTCTTTAAAGTTCGTAGCGATGTATTCCCGGATACTAAAAGGCAATTCACTTTCAGAGATTATCCTTTCCTGGGCCAAAGTAGAAAAACTGCTTATCAGCAGAGATAAGACAAAAATATAGGGGATTCTTTTTTTCATGATTTAGAAATTTATGCGTAAAAATATTGTTACAACTAGAATATTATAACCTTTTGTTCCTTTATAGCAACTTTCATGCAGGTAAGTTTATTAATAAAAATAAACAGATATAATACCAAATCAAATATTATTGGGTCTAAAAACGAATACTGACATGTCGGCATCAGACAGGAGTTGTACAAAATTGATTGGGTTCTATACTATGTCGTATGGGTATAAAAATAATTCGTGCATATTTTCTCCTGGCAGTCAGGGATTAGCTAAAAAAGTCAGTAATGACGGTTTAAAAGTTTATGATTTATCTCCGTCATGTTCAAGAGCCATCACCAACCTTATTTCTCCATAACTAACATCTTCCGGAAGATTTTCCTTTATAGTTTTTGTACTTGACCGGCCATTAATTGAAATCGCTTCTTTTATCAATAATTGTTTTTCGGAAGAAACTAATTCGTTTATATCCACATCACCATTTCCAACAAACCATGATAAATGTCCTTCGACAGTTGTAATCGTAAGATTTCTTTCTTTAGCAATTTCTGCGACAGATTTTCCTTCTTTAAATAAATTGAAGGAAACAATATTGGTAGGTGTTTTTTCTTCCAAAGGATTTTCTTTCCGTTCTCTTTTTGAAGTAGGTTCCTTAGCAGACATATTACTTTCCAATTGATGCCTTGAGCAATAATCCTGCACCGTCTCTAAAATATCATCTCCATATTTTTCCGCTTTAGCTTTTCCAAACCCACCGATCTTCATTAGATCCTTTTTAGTCAGAGGAAGGAATTCCGCAATTTCTTTGAGAGATGCCTGGGAGGCTACCATAAAAATTGGCAGAGAATTTTCCTCCACAATCATATCGCGCCAGCGTTTGAGGGTTTCGTATAATTCCCCATTGGGCACATCAGAATATACCTGGGTTTTTCCGCTTGCATAGCAAGTTATACTCAACCTGGGTGTTGAAAATTTTAATTTATGTTTTAAAAATTCAGTAACTGAAAATGGTTCTTTACAGTATTCAAGAAAATAATTGAGGGTAAAAATTGATAAGATTAATTGAGATAAGGTATTATTAATCTCTGTGGCTACTTCCCTATGCTCTGTAACCAGTGGATGATTTTTTATTAATTTAAAATACGCTGTAAATTTTGGTTCAAAATGATTGGCGGCAGCATTAATGCGCATTTGCAATGTTTCATTCTTTTCAATTTCAGGTTCTTCGCGCATCAGTTCTGCAATCTGAAAGGAGAATTTTAATCCGATCCGCTCATCTATTATAAGGTTGTTATTTAAACTGGTAGCCCATTCCATTGCTTCGGTATTCAATTTATTCTGATGAGCTTTTACCTGGGACAGTAATAATTGGGTCAGATGCCCAATTTCATTGAATGAAAAAACTTCTTCCAAAAGTTGACGCGTAAATATTTGCCGGGCACCTGCAAACCGTTCGGCCAGAGATCCTTTATGTGTAAGGGATTGCTGTCCTTTTACAACACTTTCATTACTGTAAATCGCTTGCGCAGGAATTTTTGAAAGCAGCACTATACCTTCGAGGCTTGTGCAACGACTTAAGGCAACATACACCTGCCCGCTGCTAAATGCCGCGCCTGCATCGATCATTACGCGTTCAAACGTTAATCCCTGGCTTTTATGAATGGTGATGGCCCAGGCAAGACGTAAAGGGAATTGGGTAAATGATCCGAGATTTTCCTGTTCCAGTTTTCCGTCTTCCCGGTTTAGAACATAGCGGTTATTTTCCCAGGTTTCAGGAATTACATAAATTTCTTCCCCGTCACAATCCACTATGATCTCTTCTTTCAACAATTTTTTTACAACACCTATTTTTCCATTAAAATATTTTTTGGTGGCTACATCATTTTTCAGAAACATAACTTGCGCGCCTACCTTCAAAACCAATTCTCCTTCTGCCGGATAATTATTTTCAGCAAAATCGCCATCGATAACCGCACTATATATAGTAGAAGGCGCAATTAATTTATTCAATTCCCGCGCGTTGATCTGGTCAGCCTGGTTATTATGAGAAGTAAGTGTAATGAATTTTTCTTCATCATCCGGTCTGAAATCAGGGAAATAGCGCATGTGCAGATCTTCAAAATCATCAGCATCCATATAGTTATTACGCACCTTGTTTAGCAAATTCACAAAAGAATCTTCTTTTTGACGATAAATGGTTGTCAATTCGATCAATAACGGCATTTGTTCTTTAATAACATTGCTATCGAAAAAAAATGGAGATGAATAGTATTCCTGCAAAATACTCCAATCATTCCTCGGAGCTACCGGTGGTAACTGGTACAAATCACCTATACAAAGTAATTGTACGCCTCCAAAGGGAAGATCATATTTCCTGCGTACTGAACGCAAAATAGTATCGATTGCATCAATGACATCGCAGCGTACCATACTTATTTCATCGATCACCAAAAGCTCCATCTTTCTTAATAGTTGTTGGCGTTGACCGTTATATTTCAGTTTACTCAACAGGTCTTCCCTACTTCTTACCGTGGGTATAAACGGATGGAATGGTAACTGAAACAAACTATGTAATGTTACTCCTCCGGCATTGATTGCTGCCACTCCCGTGGGTGCAGCAACAATGATATTTTTAGAACAATGATTTTTCAGAAACTTCAAAAAGGTTGTTTTTCCTGTTCCTGCCTTTCCGGTTAAGAATATATTCTCACTCGTTTCGGTTACAAACCTGTACGCGAGATCAAATACCTCATTGCGCTCTATGGTAATAAAACTGTCCATGATTTCCATTTTTATCAATTCTGCTTTAATGTAAAAATAATTCTGCTAAGATTTTTATTGCTGCAAAAATTAGGATTATTTTCCGGTTTAAAAAATACCGGAAATAATTTGATGATGCTTTTTAGTTTGCTCCAAAGTTACTCGCTATCAAACATTGGAGCAAGGGATTTTATTTATAATCTGGCCTGAAATTATCCGTATTAATAACTAACCTGTTTAAGTCTTTCTAAAATTACTACCTTATTATTAGAGTAACTGGTATGAATGGAAAAATAAAGTCGACCTACCCTGCTTTTCTATAAAAAGACTTTTTCTGATCACAAATAATGAAATGAGACAAGAATTCCTGCCTGGCCTATTCGGAAGCCAGTACCGGACTTTTTTTTTAACTAATTAAAAATCAATTACATAAACCTCTGAAATATACTTTTTACTCCCTTCCTTATCCTGGTAGTCGCCACTCAATAATATTCCGGTAATCTCAACTTCTTTTACTTTATAAAAACATCTTTCGAAACGCCCGGCTGCAATTCTCCAGACAACAATAAAGTTCTATTACCTGTCTGCCACATTTACTCCTTTGCCATTTTTAAAATGAAAATCTTACACCAAAATTGATTCCGGTGCTACTTGTATTAACAAATTCCGTTGGGATTTTTCTCGGTGCACTTTGGTTTGGTGGTGTTGTGGTGCTTTGGCTGTAATCATCAGTAAAATCAAATTGCTTTTCATAAACCGGAAGATCTGCCAATTGTTGTCCCGGTACAAGTTGTGACTGCCCGTTGGTGATTGCTGTGGTGGCGTATTCGGTAATTTCAGCGGATTTACTTTTAATGCTCAAATTCTTAATTTCCACCTCACCGAAGATGCTCAAATTATTTTTGATTGGATAATTAACGCCTATGGCTCCATAATATCCCATACTGAATCTGCTTGTCACTTCACTCGTAGCATCCACCATAATATCAGTGTCAGAGCCTCCGCCATTTACTTTTCTTGCCATGGTTTCAATAGTGAGTTCCCCGGCAATAGGCACGATCAATCCCATACGTGCATAAGGATTTATGGTTTTGAAATTTGGGGTCAGGAAAATTCCCGGAGCAACATCAAAACCTTTCAAATAGGCATTTTCTTCAGAAGTGGCCTGCGGACTTCTTAAACGGCCAATCATCGTTTTGTTGCTATGGAAGTAGTTGACGGCTAATTCTGCACCAATATAAGGATTGAACATATAGCCGGCAGTAACATTGACTTTTACACCTGCGCCCACAGTACCGTTAAGCGATTTTACATTGGCGGAAGAGCCATCTGCACTTACAGTAACGTCTGTAGATTGCATAATACCGGTGAGTCCGTTGGGATCGGCGTTGTTGAATTCGGTTTTTCCCGATTCAAAACTATATCCGGCAGCAACGCGAAAGTAGAATTTCTTAGAATCGTGAACAGTGACGTTATCCTGAGCTTGTGCGAAGTAGCTTGTTGATGTAATCAGACAAACCATTAAAGCTTTAAGTATCATTTTCATAATTCTAATTTTTAAAGTTTCGTAGATCTATTTAAAAAAGATCATTCACTGGCTTGCGTTTGAGGTCTTTTGCCCATGCTTCGATTTGCAATGATTTCTCTTTTTTATTCATTCTACTTCATAAAAATATATTTGTGCCTCTATTATAATTCCCCAAAAATCAGGCTCAATTTCCGGTTTAAAGAATACCGGAAAATAAAATAATGATACGTTTCAGTTTGCTCCGAATTTAATCTCTATCCAACTTTAGAGTAAAGGATTTTATTTACAATCTGACCTGAAATTATCCGAATAAATAATGAGCCTGTTTATTTCTTTCTAAAAAATATTACTCCCTTGTTAGTAAAGTAACCGCTAAGAGCGGAAAATAAAGGCGGGCGTGCCCACCTTTTCCTTAGAAAGACTTTTCCTGATCACGAATAATAAAATGATACCAGAATTCCCGCCTGGTCTACTCTGAAGCCAGTACCGGGCTTCTTTTCCCAACCAATAAAAAATCATTTACATGAACCTCCGTAAAATACTTTTTATTACCTTCTTTGTCCAGGTAATTTCCATTCACCAGCTTACCGTCAATTAATACTTCGATTCCTTTAAACAAGTTTTTTTCAACGTTTTCTGCCACAGAACCCCAAGCAGTCAGATTGTGCCATTGAGTATTTTCCACCCATTCGCCTTTTGAATTCTTATAGCCTTCATTTGTGGCCACTGCGAAACGCGCCATCTTACGACCGTTTTCCATTGTTTTAACTTCAGGATCATTTCCTAAATATCCCATCAACTGTACTTTGTTTTTTAATGCGTTCATAATTTTACGATTTGTGCCCAATGGATGAATTGAGCGGATTTAAAATATTTTTTGTTGAAAGATTATGAGTTTTTTTTTCAACAATCCAAAGATGAGGATCAATATATTTCTAAACCTGTTTTAATCGTTTATAGTTGTGTATAACCGTTTGTAAACGGTTGTACACATAAAAATAAAACTGTATCTTTCAGTATCTATTTAAATCATTCAATATGATCGCCGAAACTTCTCCAAGACTTTGTCTCGACTGCAAAAAGCCTGTAAAAGGCCGCACTGACAAGAAATTCTGCAATGATTTTTGCCGGAATAATTTTAATAATTTATTAAAATCGGATACCAATAACCTGGTCAGAAATATTAATAATACGCTTGGAAAGAACCGGCGTATTCTCGAAAGCTTTTTCACGGGGAAAGATGAAATGGCAAAAACGAACCATGAAAGACTATTGGAAAAAGGATTTTTATTTAAATACATAACCCATACCTACACAAATAAAAAAGGAAACGTTTATTTTTTCGTGTACGACCTGGGATATCTTCCTTTAGAAAATGACTGGTATTTATTGGTAAAAAGAAAAGAGATTTAGTAAGTCCCTTTATAAAAGTGCGCGGATGTTTCGCCAAAAAAACCTTCTTAAATTTGTAAAATTTGTGTTTTTAAAAAAAAACCGGATCATTTCTGAACCGGTTTATAATTATTTTTAAAATATATCTTAGACTAATTTCTCCACCTGCATATAACTTAATTCTACAGGAGTAGCACGGCCAAATATCTTTACCTGAACCTTTAATTTTTTCTTTTCGTCTGTAACCTCTTCAATTACTCCGTTAAAGTCGTTAAATGGTCCATCAATAATCTTAATGGTTTCACCAACAATAAACGGTTCACTCATCGTCATTCCACCTGCGTCAGACATTTCATCCACCTTACCAAGCATTTTATTTACTTCTGATTTACGTAGGCTAATGATATTTCCCCTGGAACCTTTACCATCTGTAAGAAAGTGCATAACATTCGTAACGTTACTTAAATGCTGAATCATAGCTTCGGTAAGTTCTCCATCTAATACCTCCATCATAATGTAACCGGGATAGAAATTTCTTTCTCTCATCACCTTTTTACCCGATACCACTTTGTACACTTTCTCTACCGGCAAAAATATTTGAAGAATCAATTTATCCCATCCATTTCTGATGATGTCTTTATCTAGATATTCTTTAATTTTCCGCTCTTTTCCACTTACAACCCTAAGCACGTACCACTTGGTTTCCGGTGCAGGTGCAGCAGGAGTAGATTCTGCATTTACATCAGCTTCAGAAGTAGATTCTGCATTTACATCGGTTTCAGGAGTAGATTCTGCATTTACATCGGTTTCAGAAGTTGATTCCGGTTGTAAATTTTCCTCTATATTTTCTGTATCTGTCATATTTACTTAAATAAAGAATAAACAAATTGTAGAAGTCCATTTGATAAGAAATCCATTAGAGCTACAATTGCTGTGATAATAATGGTTGCCACTAACACAATCATAGTAGATTGCTGCAGTTCTTCCCACGTAGGCCAGGTCACTTTATGCAGCAATTCATTGTATGAATCTCTTATATACAATCCAATTTTATTCATTTGTAAATTTTTTATTGTTTGTTAGTTGTCACAGAAATTGGTAAAGAAACCCACGCTTATTCAAATTACCAAACTCCTTTTCGACCCAAAGGTTTTCATCGCAATATATTAAATTCTCAGAAAACTTTTGCGGTTAAATTCTCAAAACTCTTTTCGAGAATTTAGTCTGCACGGGCGCAAGGATTCGAACCCTGATCAAAGGTTTTGGAGACCTCTATTCTACCGTTGAACTACGCCCGTAGATATTTCCCTAAAACCAAATTAGCTAATCAGCAATTGCTAATTAGCTAATTTTAGTTTCAAAGAAAAAATATCTTATTTCAATATTTCAGTAACCTGTCCGGCACCAACGGTACGGCCACCTTCACGAATCGCAAATTTCAATCCTTTTTCCATTGCGATCGGTTGAATCAATTTAACTGTAAGAGATGTGTTATCACCAGGCATAACCATTTCAGTTCCTTCCGGTAATGTAACTTCTCCTGTAACGTCTGTGGTTCTGAAGTAGAACTGAGGACGGTAGTTTTTAAAGAATGGAGTATGACGTCCACCTTCTTCTTTGCTCAAAACGT
The DNA here is from genome assembly GCA_038242375.1 of Chitinophagales bacterium. Classification (GTDB taxonomy): domain Bacteria; phylum Bacteroidota; class Bacteroidia; order Chitinophagales; family Chitinophagaceae; genus Ginsengibacter. The sequence continues at coordinate 7,064 of JBBSSE010000013.1, read as the reverse complement.
ATACTTCACCTTTAAATTCTGTATGTGGTGTAATAGTACCTGGCTTACAAAGAACCATACCACGACGGATTTGAGTTTTCTCAATACCACGTAATAAAAGACCTGCGTTATCACCGGCTTCACCCGCATCCAATAATTTCTTAAACATTTCCACACCTGTAACAGTTGATGTTAATGGTTTTTCCATTAGACCAACTATTTCAATTCCTTCACCTACTTTAATACGACCTCTTTCGATACGACCTGTAGCAACTGTACCACGACCTGTGATAGAGAAAACGTCCTCTACAGACATAAGGAATGGTTGATCAACCGGACGTGGAGGTAATGGAATGTAGCTATCAACAGCATCCATTAATTCACCGATTTTTTCAGACCATTTTTCGTCACCAGCCAATGCTCCTGTAGCAGAACCTTGAATGATAGGTGTATTATCACCATCAAAACCGTAAGAAGATAACAGTTCACGGATTTCCATTTCTACTAATTCAAGTAATTCAGGATCATCCACCAAATCTACTTTATTCATAAAAACAACGATCTGAGGAACGCCAACCTGACGAGCCAACAAGATGTGTTCTTTTGTTTGAGGCATCGGACCATCCGTTGCAGCCACAACTAATATAGCACCATCCATTTGTGCAGCACCCGTAATCATGTTTTTTACATAATCCGCGTGACCTGGACAATCAACGTGTGCATAGTGACGGGCAACTGTTGCGTATTCTACGTGTGAAGTATTAATTGTGATACCTCTTTCTTTTTCCTCTGGAGCAACGTCAATATCTGCATAATTCTTTTTCTCCGCCAAACCCTTCTTAGACAAAAAATCGGATATAGCGGCTGTTAGGGTTGTTTTACCATGATCCACGTGGCCGATAGTACCTATGTTAACGTGGGGTTTATCCCTTTTAAAATTCTCTTTTGCCATTTTTACTGTTTTTAATTTGTGTGTTAAAATTTTTATTCCACACCTTCCGGTGTTTAAATTATGAGCGGAAGACGAGCCTCGAACTCGCGACCTATAGCTTGGAAGGCTATCGCTCTACCAATTGAGCTACTTCCGCTTAAATACGTTTATTTTAATTAATTACTGAGCTGTTGATGAGAATTGAACTCACGACCTTCCCGATTACTATCGGGATGCTGTATCAATTCCAACATCTTTCAAAACAATGAGCTGTTGATGAGAATTGAACTCACGACCTCTTCCTTACCAAGGAAGTGCTCTACCCCTGAGCTACAACAGCTTGAAAAGAAGTCAGAAAATTCAATCCAAAAACTTTCTTAATTAAACTATTTCAAAAAACTTTTTGATTAAAGTCAAATTGTTCTTCCAACTTTAGAAGAACAATCTGACTTCAACCATTTCAAAAAACTATGTGGGCAGAGTAGGTTTCGAACCTACGTACTCGTGAGAGAGCAGATTTACAGTCTGCCGCCTTTAACCACTCGGCCATCTGCCCATGTTAATTGCTAATCTAAATATTTTCTTCTTAAAATCTGATGGTAAAGAAGAATCCAAATGTCAAAAATCAATTTATTCCAAAAAATCAAAGAGCCAGTGGAGGGATTCGAACCCCCGACCAGCTGATTACAAATCAGCTGCTCTGGCCAACTGAGCTACACTGGCACTTAAAAACTCCAACAACTTTCCAGGAACTTTCCCAAAAACAACCTCAGGGTTTTTTTTGGGAAGGCAAAGGTAATGGAAAAACTTTAATGGAAAAACTTTGAAAAGAAAATTTTCAAGGAATTTTTAAAATCGACCGTTTTACTTTGTTTAAGAACCAGTTTGAAGGCGCAAAGTAAATGAATATCTATTAAAAAACCCCTACAATTTGCAGGGGTTCAAAAAAATAACAGAAAATTGCCTTAGGCAGCTATTTTTTCCTTCTTTCTTTTTATTTGTGTAATCACTGAATCCAGCGCTACATCTATACTTTCTTCGAAAGATTTGGATGTATGTTTTACAAAAAAATTATTTTTTGGAATATGAACTTTTATCTCCGCGATCTTGTCTTTTACCTTATGAGCTACATTATCTAATTTTAAAAACACGTCAATTTTAGTAATCCGGTCATTGTACTGGCCTAATTTAGAAAGTTTTTTTTCTATAAATGTTACCAGTTTTGAATCTGCGTCGAAACGTTGTGTTTGAATGTTTACGTTCATAATCTAGGTTAATTTAAAAGTGATTAAAATGTTTAGAAGTAAAAATCATTTCATACTAATTTTTTAAAATAAAGAGCTATTACAAAATGAAAGTTACATTCATGAACGCATTTTTCCAAGGGATTCGTACAAAAAATCCATATTTTTTTATGATCGGGGATGGGCTTGCTTATGGACTTCTTTTAATTTTTCAATACTGTTATGTGTATAAATCTGTGTAGCAGCCAGGCTGGAGTGTCCCAATAATTCTTTTATAGCATTTATTTGGGCTCCATTATTTGTTAAATGTGTAGCAAAGGTGTGACGTAAGGTATGCGGACTTCTTTTTTCGATCGTAGAAACCTCTTTCAAATATTTCTTAGCCATATTATATACATATTTTGGATAAAGGATTTTACCCTTTGAACTAACCAGTAAATGTTCCCGCTGGTCGTCTCCAAATAACTTTCGTTTTTCCAGGATGTATTCAGAAATATGCTTCAGAAGGCGATTATTAACTGGAATAATTCTTTCCTTATTTCCCTTTCCTTCTACTTTCAAGGTGCCGGATCCCGGATCCACATTACTTTCTTTTAAAAAGATTATTTCACTTAACCGGATACCGGTCTGGTATAATATTTCAAGGATTAAATAATCAAGTTGCCCTTCCCAGGTATCAGGAAAATCCACTTTAGAAAATAAATTATCTGCTTCCTTTTCTTCTATATAAGATGGCAGTTTCCTGCTTGTTTTGAGGGAATGCACTGTAGCAACGGGGCTGCTGGTAATCGTTTCGGAGCGGAGCTGGTACTTAAAAAAAGCTTTTAAGGACGATATTTTCCGATTGATTGTGCGGGAAGATTCATTCTTTTCTTTTAAGGAAGCAAGCCAGGTACGCACCATAGAAGAAGAAATTTCCGGCAGAGACGTATCAGGATATTCCAATAAAATAAATGCAAAGAAGAATTCCAGATCTGTTCTGTAAGCTATAACAGTATGAACCGAATACCTTTTTTGAAAGGAAAGGTAATTTAGAAATTCTGAGACGGGATAAGCTTCAATTGGTAGCATAAAAAAACCGGTAGCTGTAAAGATACGCTATCCGGTTTAAAAAATTCTTATGTAAAATGAATCTAAATTTCTATTTTGCCACTATCAATTTGCTGCTTGTAAACAGCTTTCAGCTTCTGCACTCTTTTTCTAATAGAGGGCTTAACAAATGCCTGGCGCTCGCGCAATTGCAATAAAGTACGACTTTTTTCAAATTTCTTTTTGTACTTTTTAAGTGCTTTATCAATATTTTCGCAATCTTTTGAATCAATTATCAGCATATAAATATTCCTTTAATTTTTTTTTAGGAGTGCGAAGATAAGAGTTTTTATTACATTTAACCACTTTCGGCAAATAGAAATAAAAAAATTTGCAAACTTTCACAAAAACCAGAAAAATGTTCACAGGAATTATTGAGGAAATCGGAATTATTGAGAAAATATCGGTTAATGAGGGAAACCGTCGTTTTTATATAAAAAGTATTCTGGCACCTGAATTAAAGGTAGATGAGAGTGTGAGCCATAATGGAATTTGCCTCACAGTGGAGGAGATTACAGGAGATGTTTACCGCGTAACTGCCGTAAAGGAAACATTATCCAAAACCAATTCTTTGCTTTGGAAACCGGATGATTTAATTAATCTTGAAAGAGCAATGAAAATGAACGGGCGCCTGGATGGGCACCTTGTTCAGGGCCATGTGGATGATACTGCTCAATGTATTGAAATAAAGGATGAGAAAGGAAGTAAGGAATTTACTTTCCGCTATCGTGCGTCCTTTGCGCCCTTAATCATCGAAAAAGGATCTGTGTGTATTAACGGTGTCAGTCTCACTGTTTTCAATCTAAAGAACGATACGTTTCAAGTAACCATCATTCCTTTTACGATGGAGCATACAAATTTTAAAACACTCCAAAAAAATGATATTGTAAATATAGAGTTTGACATCCTGGGGAAATATGTACAACGAATGCTGGAGCTAAAAAAATAATTTTAATCTGGTTGTACAATTATTAGAAAATTCAAAGGGGCAATAAATCATTTTGGCCTTATAAATAAATCTTTGACCACTAAAGAATACTGGAATAGAAAACTCCTGAAAGAGCGTAGTTCCACCGAAATAGAGAGAGCCTTTATTCAAACCCATACTACCATTCTTTAAAAATATTATTTTTTTCCGACTGCCTGGGTGCCATTTCCCACTGGTGGTTTACCCGGACCGAATATAACTTTAGAGGTTTCTGCTTTTATATAACTCAAAAGAATTCCGCTAACTGCAAGGAGTCCAATTATAAAAAAACCGGCAAAAAACCCGATAGTTCCAAAAATAACGGGGGATTTGTGTTCGACATAATATGGAGGCTCCGGCCTATCAAGAACTTTGATCACGGGAGTAGATTTCTGTAATTTATACGCTGCATTTTGTTGGTTTGCAACGGCAGTAGCATATTGGCTCCGGATCATTTGTTTATCGGCAAGTAAATTCTCCGTAGGCACCCTGAATTCCAGTTTATTTGTATTGGTAAACATGGTTCTTTTATCCATCTCTATCAATTGTTTGTCCTTTGAATTCATCACACTTCTTAAAGAATCCACTTTTCCTGTTGCAAATTCAAAATCCCTCTTGGCCTTTTCTCTTTTTAGATCAATATAAAACAAGGATATTTTATCAATAAAACCATAACTGATGATCTTGACCAAATCTTCTGTTCGCCCTGTATAAGACAAAACAAAACTGTTATTTTTATTTATGGAGGCTGTTAACCGGCCTTTCAATATTTGTCCGGCCCAGGTGATCCGGTTATATTCATTTGTAGGCATGTCTGTTTTCGGCTCTAATATTCCCCGGTTTTCATTTATTTCTTCCACCAGTAACTCTGCAATTGTTTTATTCCCTTTTTCCGGAACTTTTATAGCAGCCACTTCTTCACGTGTAGTGCGGCTTTGGGCAAGTTCAATAATATTTATAGACGCATCATCACTAAAGCTCTTGGAACTTTCGTTTGTGCCCATTAAAGCACTTAATACTGATGAAGTACTATTATCTGCTCCACTTGTAAGTGGAAAAATAGTAGCAGTAGATGTAAACGTTACAGGTTTTTGCAAGGCATAATAGATAAGTACACCCGCACCAATAATACCTGCTGCAATAATATAAAACCAGGTTTTCTTTAAACGATGAAAAAGCGCCGCTGTTAATTCTTGTGAGGTCATTTTTATTATTTTCCTTTGGTTAATAAAAAAGCAACAAATATAGGAATTGAGGTCACGAGTACCTGCGAAGCAAAATTTCCAAGGCCTTTGCCTTCCGGCCTTGTAGGGACAACCACAATACTTCCTGCTTCCACTTTAGGATAAAAATGAAAAATTCCGAAGTTTTTAGTTTTCCTGCTTTTCCCATTCGCATACGTTACGTAAATACGCCTTTTCCAGGGACGCACTCCAAATCCGCCTGCCCGGTCAATATAATACATGAGATTGTTATGATCTTCATCCACATACATTTTTAACTGGCTTTGCACGGCTCCTTTTATGGAAACGACAGGATTTATTTCCGGAATAGTCAATACATCCCCCTCTTTTAAAACCACATCATATTTGGATCCGGGTGAATTAATAGCATTCTCCAAATCAATAATGATTGGTTCGGATGAATCAAAAACAACACTATCTATAATTTGACCTGCTGTATCCCTGATATATCTTGTTCTATTGACTTTTGAATTAAAATTGGTTGTAAAAACAGAATCTTTTACTCTGAATAATTTAGCTCCATTCAGATTTGCATTCGCTTTAAGGCCACCTGCTCTTTGAATAAGAGAGGAGACAGTTTCCTGCTCATTTATTTTAGGATACGTTCCGGGATAAAAAACTTCCCCATTAAGAAAAATATTCTGTTGCAGTTTAAAATTGGGGTTTTTACGGACAAACACCTGGTCATAAGGCCTGAGTTTCACATTTTCGGTCACGGAGTCCAGAGCCAGATTTAAGCTCACTGAATAAGTCCGGACAATATTTTTGGTCGGTTTTAATCCGCGTTGGGATGAATCTATATCCACGACACTTGATACTACGATACTGCCAAATTCAGCAGATGGCCTTAACCCGCCCGCAAAGAACAGAAGGTCTTTCAGCGTCATACCTCCATAACGGTTAAATGAGCCGGGATTACGGACTTCTCCTTCTATGCTAATCATTTGCCTGTCAACAAACTGATTTTTATTAAACACCTCAATCACGTCATTTGGTTCTATCAGGATGTTCTGCGAACTATTCAGGTTTTTATTTAAATCACTTAAGGTCACGTCAATTTTATCAGATTTTAAATTTGTTGAATCACCCGCTCCTTTATAAACATACGCCCGGTCAAGGAATGAATTAGGAGTGATCCCTCCGGCCCTATTGATCAGATCAAATAATCTGTCTCCCCGTCTTACTTCATATACATTTGGATAAGCCACCTCTCCCCTTACAATCGCTTTGTTTTTTAATCCCGGGTTTATAAGATTTACAATCACCATATCCCCATCATATAATGGTTCATCTGTAACTGAACCCTGCGCTTTTAAACCTAAAGCCTTAAAATTGATTGATTTTATGGTTTGTTTTTCTTCAATGTTCCGAATGATAGAACCACCGGAAGAATAAGCATCAGAGGTGAAACCTCCGGCAAATTTCAACAGATCCAACACACCTTCGTCCTTTTTTAACTGGTAATACATGGGTCTTTTAAACTGGCCGCTTGCCAGCACTTTTTTATCATAAAAAGGAACGATGATAAAATCATTATTTTCCAGGTAAAGATGCTTCCCATAATCTCCTGTGTTTAAATATTTATAAACATCCACCGTATCAATTACTTT
>JBBSSE010000012.1:0-17629 GCA_038242375.1 Chitinophagales bacterium | reverse complement strand
TGATGAAGCACAACGGATTAAAAATATCGGACTTACGCTTAAGCTGATTACGGATCAAATAAAAAACATTCAGGTAATCGCTACCGGCTCTTCGGCATTTGAACTATCAAGCGAAGTGAATGAACCACTTACAGGCCGGAAATATGAATTTATGTTGTATCCGCTTAGTTTTGAAGAAATGGTCAATTATCACGGACTTCTGACAGAAAAAAGATTATTAGAACACCGGATGCTCTTTGGCTATTATCCTGAAATTGTTACGCATCCCGGAGAAGAAAAGGAGAGATTAAAACTTTTAGCCGGGAGCTATTTATACAAAGACCTTCTTATGCTGGAGCAAATAAAAAAACCGGCATTATTGGAGAAATTGCTGAAGGCATTAGCTTTGCAAATAGGCAGCGAGGTGAACTACAATGAACTTGGACAAACGATTGGCTCTGACCGGAAAACGGTTGAAAAGTACATAGATCTTCTTCAAAAGACATTTGTCATTTTTGAGCTACCTGCTTTCAGCCGGAATGTCCGGAATGAAATAAAAAAGGGGAGAAAGATCTATTTCTATGATTGTGGAATCCGGAATGCAGTCATCAATGATTTTAGACCAATGAGCTCAAGAACGGATACAGGAGCATTGTGGGAAAATTTTATTATAGCAGAGCGAATAAAGTTTTTGAATAATCATGGAACAGATGCAAAATTTTATTTCTGGCGCACTACACAGCAACAGGAAATTGATCTCATTGAGGAAACAGAAACAGGACTACAAGCATTCGAATTTAAATGGAATCCAAAAGCAAAAGTTCATATTACAACAACTTTTAAGGATAATTATCCGGAAGTGGATGTGCATATAATATCGCCAGAAAATATGGATACGATCATTACCGGAGAGTTAGTTTCTTAGGTGATTCTTAATTTTCATTAATGGAATTAATTTTTATTTTTTTGTTGAAAAATACTAATTCATCCAATATCTGCCTCGCCAAAAAATAATCTTATCTTCCGTTTTTTTAAAAATGATAAATTCAAAGGAATTCCATTTTTCTTTAAACATTCAACTAATCACCTCCTAAATTTTCTCATGCGAATTAAATTGCCCTTATTCTTTTTGGTAAATATTTTTTTTACGAGCGCATTTGCTCAAACTCCATCCATCAATATTATTCCGAAACCAACTTCCATAGTTCAAAAGGAAGGAGTTTTTGAGTTTGGAAAACAAACGGTTCTTTACGCACCAGTGAATAACATTGAAATAAAAACTGTAGCGGATTTTTTAATTGAAATGCTGAAACCGGTAACAAAAGTTACTCATAAGCCTGAAGGGAAAAAAGGAAAAAAGAAGAGTAACGAGATTGTTTTCAAAATAAATCCTGCTCTAACAGCTCAAGGTGAAGAAGCATATAAACTTAATGTTACTAAAAATCAAATCCTGATTGAAGCCGCCAATTCTAAAGGGCTTTTTTATGGAGTACAAACACTTCGTCAATTACTGCCTCCCGAAATAGAAAAGGAAAAGGTAACAAAAATGACGTGGACTATTCCTTGCTTAGCGATTACGGATCATCCGCGGTTTAGCTGGAGAGGTTTTATGCTTGATGTAAGCCGTACTTTTTACAATGTAGATGTTGTAAAAAAATACCTGGATGTGATGGCCTTGTATAAATTAAATGTTTTTCATTTTCACCTGACCGATGACCAGGGTTGGAGAATAGAGATCAAGAAATACCCGGAATTAACAGCCAAAAAAGCGACTGTTTTTGATGCAAGATTTAATCAGCCTGCAGAGAGAAGCGGGTATTATACGCAGGACCAATTGCGTGACCTGGTAAAATATGCCATGGATCGAAACATCACCATTGTGCCGGAAATTGATCTTCCCGGACATTCCTGGCCTGTGATCATTACCTACCCGGAATTAGCCAGCAATAACAAACTTGATCCGCCGTATATATTCCCATTTCTTGCGTCGTGGGGAATCTGGGGCAGTCAGTTTACACCAAATATCCTGGATCCTACAAATGAAAAAGTGTATGAATTTTTAGATGATGTTTTTACAGAACTGACCGATATTTTTCCTTCAAAATACATCCATTTTGGAGGCGATGAAGTGCGCCATGTTATTTGGGAAAGTGAACCCCATATCAAGGAATTTATGCAAGCGAAAGGTTTTAAGAATGGAAAAGATCTGCAATCTTATTTTGTTTCAAGAGTGATCAAGATTATTCAATCGAAAGGAAGGCATGGTATGGGCTGGAATGATATTTTAGAGGGTGATCACAAACAACTGGAAGGAACGGCAATGATGGCCTGGCTTGGTGAAAAAGCCATTACCGAATCTGCCAAAAGCGGTTTTTATGTAGTAGGAACTCCAAGTAGTTCTGTTTATTTCGATATTACACAGGCAGATAGAAATGACGGTACTTTAACCGACCTCGCCTATCCAAATATTAATACTCTGGAATTGGTTTATAATTATGATCCTACACATGGTTTAACGCCAGAACAGGAGAAATATGTATTGGGTGAACAGGCAAATATGTGGCCTGCATTAGCGCATGATGTTAAGGACGTGAATGTTCAATTATTCCCAAGATTAATTGCCCTGGCTGAAGGAAGTTGGATAGCAGGGGGAGATAAAAACTTTGACGATTTTAAAAGACGGCTAAATATTCATCACAAAAGATTGGATAATTTAAAGGTGGATTATTATAAAAAAGGTGGGTACATAAGCGGCACCTGGAAACCATCGGATATTTCTGATGAATATAAAACACTTGAGTGGGATGTTACCAGTAAAGTTTATGCGAACGGACGCGCCTATGCAGGGTTTTACTATACCAGTGGGAATCATTTCCTTGACATAGCCCAGGTTGATCTATTAGAAAACGGAAAAGTAATCTCCAGCGATATTCACCATGGATTAGCAGATAAATTCAGAGGAACTAATAAAACGAAAACCTTTCAATATAATCTGACTGTTGATCAGTATGATCCCAAAGCGACTTATACAATTGTTGCCAAAATAAAAGGAAATAACGGCACTGATTCCTATGGGAATTTTACTTTTAATTTGAGTCCTTACGTTCCATTTAAAGTTGTTGAGTCGGATAAGTAAAATTTAAGGATTTAAATCCTGGGTAAAAATTAGTTATATAGAATCTGATCATTTACGATAATAGGAAATCTATGATTAGTCAGTTTGAAATCGGGAAATCCTTCTCCCATTTTTTATTTTCATTTCTTTTTTAGGATATCTTCATTTATTAAAAAACCAGCGATGGTTTTTTTTGCTTTTAAACACTCAACGTTTTAATTTTTAGCAAATGACGATTACTACTACAGACCTGAAACCAATTTTGTTGACTGATTCATCCAGGTTATCCGAGATTTATAATTTTCGTGTGGATGTATGGGAACAGCATGAAAAAAGCCAGATAGTCAATCGTCGATTGTTTCCGAATGGTTGGAAGGATGAATTGGATGAAACTGCTTTTCACTGGATCATAACCAATGAGGAGGATAAATTAATTGCGGCTGCAAGGCTGAATATTTTTAATTCAGTTGAAGAGTTTCCATATCATTGCTGCACGAGGCATCTTTCCATGCCTGTGGAAAAACCATTTGCTTTATTCAGCCGTTTAGTGGTGCTCCCGGAATATCGTGGAGATGGAAGAAGTTTCCAACTTGCATACAGCAGAATGAATTTTTGTGAAGTAAATGGTATCCAGTGGATGCAGGCTTACATCAATAACGAACGGGTAATAAGGTTGTATTCAGAATTGGGTTTTGTCAATATCGGCCACGCAGAAATCAACTATCATAAAGCAACTCAACCACATTTTGTGAATGTGTTGATTAAAGAATATTAGTAAATAGAATTTTCGTCTGATCGTTCCAGTCTGTACGGGATAAAAACATAGAGGAAGACTCTGCTTAGGCAGAGCATTTAATGCTGGATTTTTTATGAAATCGTATGGAGTTTTGCAAATATAAAGGTATGTTTTGTTCATGATTTCTTACTTTTAAGGGATCAATTACTTAAACCCTTCATCATGAAAAAGATTGTTCTGCCATTTATTTGCTTGTTTTTTATAGGATTAAATGTGGCGAATGCACAGGAATTGTACATGCCTCGGAACATCAAGATTGCCTATGACAAGGGTACCAGATCTATGAATGGAAATCCCGGAAAAAACTATTGGCAGAATAAAGGGATTTATAATATTAATGTTACTTTAAACCCGGAAATCAAAACTGTTTCGGGTTCAGAAAAAATTGCTTATACCAATAATAGTCGGGATACTTTGAAGGTTCTGGCAATTCGTTTTGTAAACAATGTGCGAAAGATCAACGAAAAAGATTATAAAGGATTGGATATTCAAACTTTGTCTATCAGTAATGAAAACTATACCATTAATGCCAAAAACTGGGGAACGGTTAGTGCGATCAGACTTAAAACTCCCATAATGCCGAACACAACAGTTGATATCAATATGGACTGGAATTACCCCATATCCGTCGGGTTTGGACGTGAAGGGCAAATAGACAGCACAACATTTTTTCTGGCCTATTCTTATCCCCGCATATCCGTGTACGATGATTATAATGGATGGGATATGGTTCCTCATACAGGAAGGCAGGAGTTTTATAACGACTTCAATGATTACACGTTGTCTGTAAAAGCTCCGAAAGATTATGTAGTGTACGCAACCGGAGATCTTTTAAATCCGGATGAAGTATTGCAACCGGAAATATCGAATCGTTTAAAGAATTCTTATACCTCTGATGAAGTGATTTCGATAGCGGATTTGAATGAAATGCAACAGAATAAAGTCACAGCTCAAAATGAATGGAACACCTGGAAGTTTTCTACCAAACATATTACAGATGTGTGTTTTGCTGCCAGCAAAAATTATGTTTGGGATGCGGCAAGTGTAGTTGTCGATTCAAAAACAAACCGCCGGGCAAGTGTGCAATCAGCCTATAATACGAAAGCGCAGGATTTTCATCATTATACAAAATGGTCGCAAAATTCACTAGGATTTTTCTCCCATGAATGGCCGGGAGTTGCCTATCCCTTTTCAAAAATGACTTCTTTCCAGGGATTTGCGGATATGGAATACCCGATGATGATCAATGATAACACCACCAATGATTTAAAGTTTTCCCAAATGGTGCAGGATCATGAGATTGCCCATACTTATTTCCCTTTTTACATGGGCACGAATGAAACCCGCTATGCCTTTATGGATGAAGGTTGGGCCACAACTTTTGAATACCTGATCGGACAGCAGGAATTCGGCAAACCACATGCGGATTCTATTTTTAAAATGTTCCGCGTTAGCCGTTATATCAGTGATCCTGCTACAGAAGAGGACCAACCACTGATCTCGTTATCCACGCAGGTGAGCGGAATGGGTTATGGTAGCAATGCCTATGGAAAAGCTTCCTTAAGTTATCTCGCCTTAAAGGATCTGTTGGGCGATCAATTATTTAAAAAAGCCCTACATCATTATATGGATGCCTGGAATGGGAAACACCCGATTCCCTGGGATTATTTTAATTCCTTCAATGCCGGCGCAGGGCAGGATCTGAATTGGTTTTTCAACAACTGGTATTTTTCCAATAATTACCTTGATCTGAAAATAAAAGATGTAAAAAAGCAAACCGGCTTCTATAACGTAGCTATAGAAAATGTTGGAGGTTTTGCAATCCCGTTTGATGTGAAAGTGATATACGAAGATGGAACTTCTGAAACAATGCATCAAACGCCGCGCATCTGGCAAAAAAATCAAAAAGATCAAACCATTAAAATTTCAACAAATAAAAATATCCGGTCTGTAGAATTGGATGGCGGCATTTTCCTGGATTATACACCGGGAGATAATATTTGGAAGAAATAACATCCCCGTCTGGCCGTCACGGTCCCGGAACTGGTCAGGCCGGGACGGTCAGACCAGTATTCAAGGGCGTTAGACCATTTTGGCACGAATCTTACGCTGGAAACCCAGAATGAATACGGTTAATTTAAAAACAGGGATTCAAACCTTTTCCCCTGATTATTTTGCCCTGGCAATGTCCACAGGAATAATTTCCATAGTCTCTCACATGTTAGGCTATACGGAAATTAGCAGGGTATTATTTATTGTCAATAGTATAGAGATTCCGGTTCTGTTTTTACTTTTTATTTTAAGACTGATTTTCTATTTTCCAGCTTTCCGGAAAGATCTTTCTACACATGCTAAAGGTGCAGGATTTCTTACGGTCGTAGCAGCTTTATGCATTTTGGGAGCGGAGTTTATTCTATTAAAAAATGAGTATAGGCCGGCAGTTATATTGTGGTATTTTTCTATTGGACTGTGGCTGATATTGCTTTATGCATTTTTTATCCTCGTGACTATTAACAAACAGAAACCTTCATTGGAAAGTGGGATCAATGGCTCCTGGCTGCTCTTTGTTGTTTCCGCACAAGCCTTGTCCATTCTGGGGAGTTTGCTTCAACCTTATCTGAATATACCGGAGGACATTGCTATCTTTATTCACCTGTTTTTTTATCTTTTAGGGGTGTTATTTTACATCATTTTAATTGGAATTATATTTTACAGAACCACATTTGTAACGATGAAGGCAGATGAATTTAAACCTTCTTATTGGATTGATATGGGGGCGGCAGCCATCAGTACCCTGTCCGGAATTTTATTGATAAAAAGTATGGGGAATGTGCCTGAATTCCTGCTATACATTCCCACCATAAAAGTGTTCAGTATTTTATTCTGGATAGCGGGTTCGTGGTGGATCCCAGCGATTATTTTCCTGGAAATATGGAGGCATAAATCCATTTCTCTGAAATATAATTCCGGTTATTGGAGTCTTGTTTTCCCCTTAGGTGTTTATACTGCCTGCACCTGGCAATTAGGCGGTGAAACTGAATTGTCTTTTTTAAGAGAAATTTCCTATGTGTTTATTTACATAGCCTGGGTGGCATGGCTGATCACGTTTATAGCCATGTGTTCAAAATTGATTAAAACATATTTTATTCATCCGGCCATCAGGAAAGGACTGTAATCCAAAAAACATAGTTTCTATTCTGACATTTTCCTTTTAATTTTAAAAGGTGAATAAAATTCTACCATCTACCCTTCAGCTTTTACGGTTTCCTTTTTCCTTTTTTTTAATGCCGGTATATTGGTTTGCCCTTTCCCAGATTAAGGAGATTAATTCACTTAAAGCGATCCTGGTTTTTATCATTCTTCATCTGCTGGTATATCCAGCCAGTAATGGATACAATAGTTTTATGGACAGGGACACCACACCCATTGGCGGCGTTAAGAATCCCATGTTGCCGGAGAAACAATTATTGCATGTAACTTATCTGTTGAATATCCTTGCTGTAGGGCTAAGTTTATTCATTTCCTGGCTTTTTGCTGCTGGTATCCTGCTTTATATTCTTGCTTCCCTGGCGTACAGCAGCCGGCGGATAAGGTTGAAAAAATATCCCATTATAGGATTTTTGACTGTTGTGATTTTCCAGGGGGCGCTTACTTTCATTTTGGTTTACTATGGCAGCAGTGAAAGGGTTGCTACAGATGTACCATTATTGGGCATGGTGGCTGCTGTTTTTTTAATTGGAGGGTTCTATCCTCTTACCCAAATTTACCAACATGAAGCCGATAAAAAGGATGGGGTCACTACCATCAGTTATCTATTAGGTTACACGGGGACATTTATTTTTACTGGCATTATATATGCTTTTGCTTTTATTACTTTGGGGTATCTTTTTTATCAGCAAGGTCAGGTGAAATCATTTATTATTCTGCAGGTTTTTATGATACCGGTATTTATTTATTATTCCCGATGGTTTTTTAAAGTGTCAAAGGATAATGCGGAAGCCAATTTTACCAATACGATGCGTATGAATATAATTGCTTCAGTCTGCACAAACTTTGGATTTATGGCCATTCTAATCTATTATTTATTTTGAGCAAAATAGCTTCCATATCAACCGCTTTACCTGCTTACAGGCACAATCAAACGGATATACTTTCGTTTATGCAAAACGTATATGCGCTCAACGAAGTAGATAAACGAAAATTAAGATTTCTCTATCATCAAAGCGGAATTGGCAGCAGGTATTCTGTAATACCTGATTATAGCTTGAATCCGGATGAATGGAAATTTTATCCGCCAACCGAAAATTTAGATCCCTTTCCGAATCTTGAGTTACGGATGAAGTGGTATGAAAGAACTGCGCCTGCATTATCCATGGAAGCCATTGAGAAATGTATTGATCAAAAAATAAAAAAGGACGAAATTACGCATTTGATCACAGTGAGCTGTACAGGAATGAGCGCTCCCGGCCTGGATTTGCAGATAATGGAAAGCATGGGATTGCCTGTGAATATATTTCGAACATCAGTTAATTTTATGGGTTGTTATGCTGCTATTCACGGATTGAAACTGGCAGATGCGTTTTGTAAGTCGGATAAAAAAGCAAAGGTGCTGGTCGTGTGTACAGAACTTTGTACGCTGCATTTTCAAAAAGAAAATACAATGGATAATTTAGCTTCTTCGCTTTTGTTTGGAGATGGATCTGCTGCGGTATTGGTCGTACATGATGAAAATGATCTACCCGGATTAACTATTAAAAACTTTTACAGCGAAGTTGCTTTTGGAGGGAAAGATCACATGAGCTGGCAACTTTCTTCCAAGGGATTTCTAATGACGCTTTCGGGTTATGTACCTGAATTGATCGAACAGGATTTTGATCAATTATTGACAAAAGCCTTAAAAAATGGCGATACTAAAAAGGAGGATATTTCCCACTGGTGCATTCATCCCGGAGGAAAGCGTATTCTGTCATCTATTTCCAAAAGTTCTGGAATTAAGGAAGAAAAATTAGCTACTTCCTATAAGGTCTTGAACGATTTTGGAAATATGTCTTCGCCTACTATATTATTTGTTTTAAAAGAGATTATGGATTCCTTCGAAGAGAATAATCAAAGTGATATAAATGTCTTTGGAGCTGCTTTCGGACCCGGATTAACTATGGAGACATTTCTTTTATCAGATAAATAAAAAACTGTTTGATGAGTAAATTTTCCCATCGCTCTGCGGAGAAAGAATTGCTTGATGGGGAAGGTATTAATTTTGAGGATATTTCGCGCAATTTAAAAGAACTTGATTTCATTAATGCGCATCTTGGCGGGCACTCTATCACTTTAAATGGATTTAAAAATCTCCTGGGAAAAAGGACAAAAATATCCGTTTGTGAAATTGGTTGTGGTGGTGGAGACAATTTAAATGCATTGGAAATTTATTGCAGAAAGAATCGAATTGACGTTGATTTTATCGGAATAGATATTAACACCGAATGCATTGAATATGCACGTTCAAACATAAATAATAAAAAGACCCGGTTTATTTTAAAGGATTATAAAAAGGTACTTTTTGATAAAAAACCGGATATACTATTCTCCTCTCTTTTTTGTCATCACTTTACTGATAATGAATTAGTTGAAATGCTTCAATGGATGAAGTTTCATTCTACAGTTGGTTTTTTTATTAACGATCTTCAACGGCATCCGCTGGCATATCATTCCATTCGTTTACTCACAAGATTTTTCTCCCGTTCTTACCTGGTAAAAAATGATGCCCCGCTTTCTGTGTTACGGAGTTTTAAAAAAAATGAATGGAAAATACTATTGAAGAAGGCACAAATTACCCGGTATCAAATAAAATGGAAATGGGCCTTTCGTTATTTAATTATTTTTAAAAATGATTGAGGAAATCCCATATCATTCTTTTGATGTAGCCATAGTTGGTGGCGGACTTGCCGGTCTTTCCCTAAGCATTTTATGCAGCCGTGCCGGATATACAACCATTCTTTTTGAAAAGGAAATGTATCCCTTCCATAAAGTGTGTGGGGAATATATCAGTTTTGAAAGCTGGAATTTTATGAATAATCTTGGTCTTGACCTGGCTGCGCTTGATTTGCCGGTGATTAAAAAACTGATTGTTTCTTCTCCGGGTGGACAAACAATTTCTGCTGATCTTGATATGGGTGGTTTTGGTATTAGCAGGTATTTTTTGGATAATGAATTAAAGAAATTAGCAGAAATAAATGGTGTCATTGTTTGTGATGGAACAAAAGTCGACGATGTAGTATTTAATAAAGATGATTTTACGGTGAATTTTAAGCAACAAACGATCACAGCTAAAATTGTCGCCGGAAGTTTTGGAAAAAGAAGCAACCTTGATGTAAAATGGAAAAGGGAATTTGCGTTGAAAAAACAGGGGAAACTGAATAATTATTTAGGAATAAAATATCACATTAAAACGGACTTCCCCCACGATACGATAGCCTTACATAATTTTAAAGATGGTTATTGTGGTATTTCAAGAATTGAGAATGATCGATATTGTTTGTGTTATCTCACGAAAGCAGAAAATCTGAAAGGAGCAAACAATAGCATTCCGGAAATGGAGAAAATGATCTTATCAAAGAATCCTTTTTTAAAGAAGATTTTCAATGAGTCAGAATTTTTATTTGAAAAACCAGTGACCATATCGCAAATAAGTTTTGATAAGAAACAACCTGTAGAAAATCATGTGCTCATGCTTGGAGATGCTGCAGGAATGATCGCTCCACTTTGTGGAAATGGTATGAGCATGGCGATGCATTCTTCTAAAATTGCATTCGATAAGATGGATTTATTTTTAAAGAAAAAGATCAGCCGTCAGGATATGGAAAAAACGTATAGCCGTAATTGGAACAGTCTTTTTTCTAAACGATTGAAACGGGGCAGATTTATCCAGCGGCTGTTTGGTCAGGAGCATTTGACAAACGGATTTATATCTTTTATCCGTCATTTTCCTTTTATTATAAAGAGGATGATCAGAGGTACACATGGGAAGGAGTTTTAGTAACTTTGCCTTTATGCCGGAAAAGCGTATCATATTGTTTGATGGAGTTTGTAACCTGTGTAATAGTGCGGTAAAGTTTGTTCTAAAAAGAGATAAAAATTCTGTATTCAGATTTGCTTCCTTGCAGAGTAATGTAGCTATAGGATTGTTGAAAAACGTGAAAGTTTCTGATATGGATTCCGGAACCTTTGTTTTGATCGATAATGGAAAAGTTTACACACGCTCTACTGCTGCTTTAAGGGTGTGTAAACAACTTTCGGGAATATGGCCGCTAATGATTGTTTTCATGATTGTGCCCCTCTTTATACGAGATTGGGTCTATAATTTGATATCTAAAAACAGGTATCGTTGGTTTGGAAAACGGGACATTTGTATGATCCCTTCACCTGAAGTGAAAAATAAATTTTTAAATGAATTGATATGAAGAAGAAGAAAAAAACATTAGTCCTGGGAGCATCTACCAATCCGGATCGTTATAGCTTTATGGCCATAAATAATTTACGCATGAAAGGGTATGAAGTGGTTGCTATAGGAAGAAGACCAGGAAGAGTAAATGATGTGGATATTGAAGTAAAACCTGAATTAATAGAAGATCTGGATACGATAACACTTTACCTCAACCCCGATAATCAAAAACCTTATTATGACTATATCATGGAACAAAAACCGAAACGGATTATTTTTAATCCCGGATCAGAAAATCATGAATTAAACAAAAAGGCAAAAGAAAATGGAATTCAAACCATGAATGCATGTACGCTGGTGATGCTAAGTACAGGGCAATATTAGGTTGGTTGAATGCCTTCGGCGTTGAATATTTCATGTTGAAAGCTTTGCGTTGAATGCCTTCGGCGTGAATCAACCATTTAACAATCAAACAATTCAGCCATTCAGCCATTCAACCATTCAGCACTCTACAACTTATCCATATACTTATAAGCCGAACCAGTATTCATAAGAATAATGTTTTCCCTGCCGGTTAGTTCACCTGCTTCTTTCATTTGGATCATCGCTTTCCATGTTGCAGCTCCTTCGGGGCAAACTAATATTCCTTCCTCTTGCGCGAGTTCATACACGCCGGCTACAATATCTTCTTCACTCACCGCTACAGCCATTCCATTGGATTCTTTAATTGTTTTCATCATGAGGTCATGACCAAAAGAATTTGGAACAGCGAGGCCGTATGCCAGGGAGGATTTAGCTTTTGTATAATTATTCTGAACGCCCTTTAAGTCATCATATGCTTTTATTACAGGTTGACAATTCGCAGATTGAACCGCGACCATTTTTGGTAAAGGACCTGTGATCCATCCCATTTCCTGCATCTCCTTAAATGCCTTCCAGATGCCTATTAATCCTGTGCCACCACCAGCAGGGTAAATTATTACATCGGGCAATTTCCAGTCAGACTGTTCGGCTATTTCGTAGCCCATGGTTTTCTTTCCTTCCAACCTATATGGTTCTTTCATGGTGGATAGGTCAAATGCTCCGGTGGTTAATTTCATTTCTGCCACTTTTTTTCCGCAATCGCTTATCAGTCCTTCCAGTTCGATCACCTCTGCTCCATGGATACTACATTCTTTTTTAAAAATGGATGGAGTAATGGAAGGCATCACGACGGTTGCTTTCATACCTGCCTTTGCGCAATAGGCACTCATAGCACCACCTGCATTGCCGGCGGTAGGAATGATGCATTCGGTAACATCAAATTCATTCGCTTTTGAAATGGCCATGCTTAAGCCTCTTGCTTTAAAAGAGCCGGTCGGATTCATTGCTTCATCTTTAATGGATACGTTTGTAAAGCCATATTTTGTTGCGGCTTTTTCTACTTTCAGAATTGGAGTAAACCCCTCTCCGAGGGAAACTTTCTTTTCTTCATGCAATAATGGAAGCAATTCTTTGTACCGCCACATATTTAGCGGTCGCCCTTTTAATACTTCTTTTGATGGAGCATTTTCAAGATGATAATTTGCCAGCAAAGGTTTGTCACAGCATGGGGAATACGTCTGCAATTCATGCGGATCATATAATTTACCACAATGCGAACATTCCAGATCCGAAAAAAGAGATTGGGTATTATTTTCTAATATTGACGGGGATAAATTAATTGTTTTCATACCTCAAAAATATAAGCATTTTTGGGCACAATCCCATCCCAATAACTGATACCCTATCAGAAAAAGCTATATTGATGAGCGGGCAAACTTTACAAATTGCTTCGTTAAACCAAATTCTTCTGAGCCCTGACGCTGAACAAAACAAAAATTTCGTTTCACTTCAAGTCCATCGATATTTAATGTGACCAATTCGCCGTGTGCAAGTTCTTTTACGATGGATTTTTTTGGTAAAAAACCGATACTGCTATCGGCTAAAAGAAAATTTTTTAAAGCTTCGGTTCCACCTAACCGCACTTTTACATTTAGGTCTTCTATGCTGATGTTATGCTCTTTTAAAGCCTTTGTAAGTGCCAGCAAGGTGCCTGATCCCGGTTCTCTCAGGGCGACCGGATATTTTGAAATATTCTTTAATGCAATTGTTTTTTCTTTGGCAATTTCGCTTCCTGCTGCACAAACAGCCACCACTTCATCTGTCATAAAATCCTGGTAAGAAATGGTGGTGATTCTTTGGTCCACTTCCACGATCCCAATATCAATTTCATCCTCCAATAAAGCTTTTAGGATGTTTTCAGAATTCCTGTTGACTAATTGTATTTCAAGATTTGGATGTCGCTGATGAAATGCAGATAATATTTTCGGAATGACATATAATGCAACAGTCGTACTGGCACCAATTTTTAATTTCCCTTGTGCATTTTCAGCATTTTGTAAAGTGCTTAATTCAAACAACATCTGTCGCTGAATTTTCAAAGCATCCTGCAAATAGCGGTTCAATATTTCTCCTGAAGGAGTCAGGGTAATGGTATTTCCTCTTCGGTTAAACAAAGCATTTCGATACTCCACTTCCAACATTTTTATATGGTTGCTGATGGCAGGCTGACTCATAAAAAGTGTTTGTGCGGCTTTTGAAAAACTCAATTGCCTGGCTACTTCAATAAATACATGATGGCTGGTAGAAAGCATGCGACAAAGTTAGGAGGAAATAAAATACCCTTCTGCATGTGATATTAGAGATACAGGAATAATCATGTTGAAGACATTTCACCTTTTTAAAATATTTTATCATTTCATTAATGTGTTATATTTTGATCTGTCAGAATTCTTGATTCCCTTGGATCATGGATGAAATTATTTTTTACATCATTAAAAATTATTGGTATGGAATCAAAATACGGTTTTACAAAAATGTCTGTTTCGGAATTTGAAAAATGGATAGACTCCTTTAGAGTTGCCCGCACGATTTTATATATTCAGCAACATCATACCTATAGCCCCGATTATCATCTTTTCAAGGGTAACAACCATTTTGATTTACAAAAAGGAATGAAAAATTACCATGTTTTTACCAATGGCTGGATGGATATAGGTCAACATTTTACCATTTTCCCCGATGGGCAAATACTCACGGGCAGGTCATTGGAATCAACGCCTGCCTGTATTTACGGAAATAATAGTCATTCAATTTGCATAGAGAATTTAGGGAATTTTGATGCAGGAGGAGATGTGATGAGTTCTGAACAGGCAAGCGCTATTTTGCGTGTAACTGCTGCTTTATGTAAAAAATATAATATTCCGGTAAATACCTCGAGGATAGTATATCATCACTGGTTTAATTTAGCTACAGGCGATAGAAATAACGGAACGGAAAATAATAAAAGTTGCCCTGGTACCAGGTTCTTTGGCGGGAATAAAGTAGAGGATTGTGAAAAAGAGTTTTTGCCAAAAGTAAAGGCATTCCTTGAGGAGAAAATTGATCCGGAAATTCCAGACCTGGTTAAATACGTGCAGGTGACTGCCAATGCTCTCGTTGTGCGATCAAAACCAGATGGCAGGTCTGCGAAAGTTAACGATCGGGATTCAGTCCAATTTGGATCTATTTTAAGAGTATTCGCAGAAAAAAATAATTGGTATAAAATATCCGGTTCAAAGCAACATTGGGTTTCCACGCGCTATGCCGAAGATGTACAAAGAGCAACTGTGAATGCAGATGTGCTAAATGTCCGGAATGGGCCGGGGCCATCCTTCCTGAAAATATCTTCCCTGCCTCGTGGAAAGGAAGTATTTGTTTGTGAAGAAAAAAATGGCTGGTGCCGAATCAATTTCACTCCTCAATGGGTGAACAGGGACTACCTGACATTTTAAGTAAAATATTTACCCGTTAATTCCTTAATAAATGTGGTGCTATTTCCTTCTGCCAGATCACGTATCCTTTTGCATTCATATGCAGGCTGTCTTTTAGAAAAATGTCCGGAATAGGTTTGCCATCCGGCAACAGCATTTTATGATAGACATCCACAAAAGAAGTTCGGTTTTCATTTTGCAACCAATTTTTTATTTTTTCATTTCCATCACTCATTTTATCCATCAGGTTTGCCCTGCTGGGACTTGGTTTCATGGAGACATAAGTGATTTTCACATTTTTATCCTGCTTTCGGATCATTTGAAAAAGAGTTTTAAATCTTTCTACCACCGTATCTGCGGTCACGGTAGGACCAAGATCATTTTCTCCGCAATAGATCAGGATCTGACGTGGTTTATAAGGTGTGACAATGTTATTGAAATAACGAATCAGGTCGGGTAGAGAAGAACCTCCAAAGCCCCGGTTGATCATTGGATAGCCCTGCAGATAATAACCCACATCTTTCCAATAAGTAAATGATGAACTACCGATCATGAGAATTTTTCCTTTCGGCGGCATCAACGTGCTGTCCATTTTTTTAAACTGTTGAATGTCATTCCAAAAGGGTGGTTGCTGATTTGTTTGAGTAAAACCTGCATGGGCAGTAAGTAAAAAGAAGAAAAATAAAATGAAATAGTGTGGACTTTTTTTAATCATGATTGATTTGAAATTTTAAGAAAAAAAAAGGAAATGTTACCAATCCACTTTTGTTTTGATGAAGATCGGAAAAAAATGAGAAGCGGAAGCCATGAACCGGTTTCTTTTTCGTGAAAGAAGATTTTAGTAGATATTTTTTTCAACTTAGAACCCTTTGTATTGGACAATTGATGTTTAATTTTTTTAGGAAGTGAAAAGGCATGACAAATATCAGAACAGATTTATAAAGGGCAAAACAATTAAAATAGTCGGCCATGAATGGTATATTCTGATTTTTCTCTTACTTTTATCAGGTATTATTTATCATAAAAAATGAAAAAATGAAATATATTCTCTTTACATTTTCAGTTATTTGTTTACTATCTATGAAGCCTATGAAAAAGAAGCGCATTGTTTTCTTTGGAGATTCCATCACGCAGATGGGTGCTCAAAAGAACGGATATATTGACCTGATTCAAACTTCTCTGGATAAAAAAGGAATTGCGGAAAATTTTGAATTATTTGGTGCCGGCATTGGCGGTAATAAGATCTATGATTTGTATTTGAGACTGGAAGATGATGTTCTTTCTAAAAAGCCGGATGTGGTTTTTATTTATGTTGGTATAAATGATGTGTGGCACAAAACCACGGGAACCGGAACAGATATAGATAGGTACGAAAAGTTTTATAATGCTCTCATTACAAAAATAGAAGCAGCCGGGGCAACCGTGGTTGTTTGCACACCCACCGTTATTGGAGAAAAGAAAGATAATGCCAATGCTCAGGATAAAGATTTGAATGCGTATGCGGAAATAGCCAAGAAAGTAGCAGCAGCCAGGAATTGCCAACTGGTGGATTTACACAAAATATTTGCGAATTATATCAATCAAAACAATCCTCAAAACCTGGATAAAGGGGTTTTGACAACGGATGGCGTACATCTGAATGATAAGGGAAATCGCGTAGTAGCTGATGCGATGCTGGAGGAAATTATAAAGTAAAACTTTTTTAAACACGAATTTGAGGCACGAATTGCACGAATTCTTCGAACTCCAATTTCTAAAAAAACTTTTTGGATACGATATCCAGACAATGATCTGTAAGGGTACTACTTTTACAAGGTCGTTCACGTATCGGGCTTTTAGTTTAATGATCTAAAATCGGAAAACCCCGCTGGGACAAGAAGCTAGAAAAATAAGTATAATTTTATCATACACGGAAAATAAATTTTTGAATTGTAAATAGATAAAATGAAAAGTAAGTTGACTATAGACCTGAATAAAGACACGATTGAAAGCGCTAAATCTTACGCGAAAAGTAATCAAATAAGTCTTTCAGATCTGATTGAAAATTACCTGAATTCATTGTCCAAAAAAGATAAAAATAGATATTCAGTCAGCCCACTTGTGGAAAGTTTAACAGGCATTCTTCCCCAAAAAATAGGTGATAACTATAAAAGGGAATACTACGATTATTTGAATCAGAAATATAGATAAAGCAAAACGTATTTGGAATACGATTGACCCTCGATATTTTCAACTACAATCTCCAAACTCCAAACTATAAACTGGCACCCCTAACTGTAGATCCCCGTAAAATTAAACGGAGAAATATCCTTCAATTCCTTCTTCAATTTTGCGGAAACCTTTAGTGTATCAATAAAGTTGTGAATAGTTTTTTGGTTAATGGATGATTTGCCTCTGGTAAGTTCTTTCAGAGCCTCATACGGTTGTGGGTAATTTTCTCTTCTTAAAACAGTTTGTATTGCTTCAGC
>JBBSSE010000011.1:0-18257 GCA_038242375.1 Chitinophagales bacterium | reverse complement strand
TTAAAATGAGAAAATTATTTTCTTAAAATTTCCCCGGAAACTATTTTCGTTTAATCCAATTTCATGGATTTAATAATTTCCTTTATTTTATTTTGAAGTTGTTCCTGTGTTTTATCAAAATCTTCCGCAGCATGCAAAGGAGCATTTACACTAAAGTAAAATTTGATTTTTGGTTCTGTACCACTTGGCCGGGCAGAAATCTTACTTCCGTCTTCAGTGATAAATTGCAATACATTGCTTTTAGGCTGATTAATCTTTTCGGTGGCACCTGTTTTTAAATTCTTACTTACCTGCAACTGGTAATCCAATAAGGAAACCACATCACTTCCGGCAATTTCAGAAGGTGGATTGTCCCGGTACGACTGCATCATAGCCGCTATTTCCTTCGACCCATCCATTCCCTTTTTAGTAATGGAAATCAATTCCTCATAATAAAATCCATATTCAATATAGAGTTCGATCAATTTGTCAAACAAGGTTTTGCCTTTATCTTTTTCCACTGCTGCCATTTCACAAATAATAGCCACTGCACTTACGGCATCTTTATCACGTACCTGATCACCGATCATCAGGCCAAAACTCTCCTCTCCACCTACAACATAATTTTCCTTTCCTTCTTTTTCCAGGATCAGGGATGATATCCATTTGAAACCAGTAAGGGTATTGTAGCAGGAAATACCTTTTTTAGCAGCAATTACATCAATCATATCGGTCGTAACAATGGTCTTAATTACCATATCATTTGGCTTCGCCAGGCCAATACTTTTCCGTGCTTCGATGATGTAATTAAATACCAGCATGGCAGTTTGATTTCCATTCAATAGAACCCATTGTCCATGATTGTTTTTAACACCAACGCCTACACGATCCGCATCAGGATCGGTTCCCAACAATATATCCGCATCCAATTCTTTCGATTTTTTCAAACCAATGCTCATAGTCTCTTTCTCCTCCGGATTCGGATAGATGACTGTTGAGAAATTACCATCCGGCGTAGACTGCTCTTCTACGATGTGCACATTATCAAAACCATAAGCAGCAAGGGTTTCAGGTACCAACATAATTCCTGTGCCATGTATGGGAGTGTACACTATTTTAAGGTCGTGCTGCCTTTTACATGCTTCCGGGTTAACACTTAACTCTTTGACCATTTTATAATATTTCTCGTCAATTTCAGCTCCTACACTCGTAATATTCTCCGGCTTTCCGGACCATTTTACATCATCCAGTGTTTTAATTTTTTCTACCTCTCCAATTACATTTGAATCATGCGGCGGTACCATTTGCGCTCCATCATCCCAATAAGCTTTATAGCCATTATACTCTTTGGGATTGTGTGATGCAGTGATCACTACTCCGCCCTGGCACCCATATTCACGGATGGTAAAACTCAATTCCGGTGTGGGCCTGATGGCTTCAAATAAAAGAACTTTTATATCATTTGCCGCAAAAATATTCGCGACTATTTCTGCAAATTTGCGGCTGTTATTTCTTACATCATGTGCAATAGCCACTTTCACTTCGGTAAAACATTTTTTCAAATAATTTGCATAACCCTGGGTTGCCATTCCGACTGTGTATTTATTCATCCTGTTGGATCCCACACCCATAATTCCGCGCAGGCCACCGGTGCCAAATTCGAGATCTTTATAAAAGGCTTCCTCCAATTCTTTGGGATCTTCCTTTTGTAATTTTTCTACTTCTGATTTAGTGGCCTGATCATAATTACCTGTCAGCCATTCACTTATTTTATTTTCTGTGTTTGTATCCATCTTATTATTTTAGAATTTGAAGATATTGATTTTTGTTTTATTTAATTCGATCAATAAACATTCCCTTGTATTTTTGCAGCATGTTTTTATTTGTACCCGACAAAATACTTCTTTTTTTTAGTTTCTTCATCTCCTGTTTCTTTTTGCAGAATTCATTAAAGGCGCAAGATACATTACAACAAACTTTTACTCAAAAACCGGATCAGTATTTAATTGATAGTTCTTCCCGGTTTAAAACATACCCCTATAATAAAAAAAGAGTGAAGGCGGTAGCTGTCGCGAATATTGCCGGGTATACCGGTTCTATGATCGCACTGAGTGAGCTTTGGTATAAAAATCAGCCCCGTTCTTCCTTTCATTTTTTTAATGATAATGCCCAATGGCTGCAAATGGATAAAGCCGGTCATGTATATAATGCCTATGTAGTAAGTAATGCCAGTATGGAAATGTGGCGCTGGGCAGGATTAAATAGAAACCAGCGGGTCTGGTTAGGCGGTCTGGGTGGTGTTGCTTTTCAATCTATCATTGAAATTCTTGATGGTTTTTCTTCAGAATACGGATTTAGCGTGGGAGACTTTGGAGCAAACATGTTGGGATCTGCCATATTTGTATCACAGGAATTTGCCTGGGACGAACAAAAAATAAAATTAAAATTTTCCTTTCATAATAAAACGTATCCATCTCCGGACCTGGAAGAAAGAGCCAACAATTTATATGGCAAAAGCGCTAGCGAACGATTTTTGAAAGATTACAATGGCCAGTCTTATTGGGTAAGTGCGAATATAAAATCTTTAAGCCATCTGGAAGGCATTCCGGAATGGTTGAATATAGCCGTGGGTTATGGCGCAGAAGGAATGTTTGGCGGAACCGAAAATATAGCTTTTGATAAGGACGGTACAATGAACTTTGACAGAAGAGATATAAAACGATACCGCCAATGGTATCTCTCACCAGATATTGATTTCACCAGGATAAAAACGAATAAGAAAGGAGTAAAGGTTTTATTATTCGTATTGAATTCCTTTAAAATTCCTGCCCCCGGCCTGGAACTTTCCAATGGTAAAGTGAAAGGAAAATGGTTGGTCTTTTAATAAACGATCCTATTGAAGGATACTTTTTTATCCCAACTGCTCAATGCGGGCACCGGCAATTTCTTTCCCGTCTATTTCCACAATAATTTTTTCCGAAAGCGCTGTAGCGATAGACATCCCCACATAATCAGGTGATAAAGGAAATTGCTGGTAACTTCTTTCAACCAAAACAAGGGTTTGAATTTTCTTTGGATAAAAATCCAGGAAAGGTTTTACAGCATACAAAAGCGTCCGGCCCGAATTGCTCACATCATCCGTTATGATGATCACTTTACCATCAAAATTCATTTCTTCTGAAAGAGAAATATTTTTTGGCGCTTTTTTATCTAACGCAATTTCCAGGACAGTCAATTTTCCTTTAAAAACGGGTTTCAAATAATCACAAATGATGTTGGCGATGATTAATCCATTTTCTTTTATTCCGGCGATAATGATTTCTTTTTCTTCAAAATTATTCTCAATAATTTCATATGCCATGCGTTGCATTTTGTTGTAAGCAATTTCTTTCGTGAGAACAAAGTTTGACATAATGGATATTTCTTGAGTGACTTTTTTGAAAAATGTAAAAGTAAGGAAAGCGTTTAAGTTTGCAATATCCACCGTTTAAAAAAAAAAGTAATTAGTCCAATTGAATTCTTTTCTATTCATTTGTTTTTTAATTAAAGTAACCATTGAATTATTCCTACTAAATAATTCCTTGTTATTGAAATAAAGCCAGGATAATTAAACACCGTTTATCCAATACTTCCTTGAAAAAATCATAAATTTACATATAAAAACCCTTATAAAATAAGTGTAAAATGACATCTGACAAAAGTAATTTAAAACAATTAATTGAAAATAATAAGCACCTGTTTTGGTTTACACCTGAGGATAAAAAAGATCAAATAAATGAAGACCAATTAGTAGAAACTATCCTAAATTATGGAGATGAAAAGGCTGTAAGGCAGTTATTTGCTATCATGGGTACAGACCATGTCGCAGCAATATTTAAAAAACATATTACCTCAAGCGAACGTCGTAAAAACAATTATCATGAACTGGTAATTAATTTTTTTCAATTATACTTTAAGAGACATGCATCTAAATATACTTTCACAAAAGCAGATTGAATTATTACCCTTTCTAAAAAAATTTAAAAAGAATTACTATCTGGCAGGAGGTACAGCAATTGCGCTCCATTTAGGTCATCGAAAATCTATTGATTTTGACTTATTTACCAATTTGCCCTTAAATAAAAGAAAAATAAGTAGCGAAATCAAAAAAATAGAAACTGAAGTACAGTCCCTCTTTTTAGATATTGACCAACAACATTTTATTATCAATCAAGTTAAGTTTACTTTTCTCTATTACCCATATGATATTACACCTGCTATATTCTTTGAGGACACTATAAATATTCCCTCGTTGTTGGATCTGGCTGCCATGAAAGCATTTGCTTTAAGCCGAAGATCAAAATGGAAAGATTATGTGGACCTGTATTTTATTTTGAAATACCATTTTAGTCTGGATCAAATATTAAAAAAAGCAAAAGAATATTTTCCTGGCCAGGTTACAGAGAAACTCCTAAGAAGTCAGTTAGCATTTCATAAAGATATTGATTTTACTGAGGAAGTTGATTTTGTAATTAAGAATCCACCTTCCGAAAAAATGATTCTGGAATATCTAATTGACGTGGCCACCCAAAAGTTTTAATTTGATCAAATCGCCAAAAAATATCCACTAAAAACATTCTGCCTCCCAATTTAAATCGCAATCCATTATCTTAGCATTCTATTATCATCCGCTCTCTAACTATGCATTTAATTCAACAGGTTTTATTTATCCTCCTCACAGGATTTGCTATCTATATATTCTGGGGTAAAGTGAGTACAATTCACGCTAATATTAACCTTGGTCGCGATGAAGATTTTTCGGATAATAAAAAGGAAAGATGGAGAAACCTTATTTTATTAGCCTTGGGGCAAAAGAAAATGTTCCGGTATCCACTGGTAGGTATTATGCATTTTGTGATCTATGCGGGCTTTGTCATTATTAATATTGAAGTTTTAGAGATTGTATTGGATGGAATTTTTGGGACCCACAGGATGTTTGCCGGTTTCCTGGGCGGATTTTACACGTTTATTATTAACTTTTTTGAGATTCTGGCGCTGGGAGTTTTAATAGCATGTGTCATTTTTCTGATAAGAAGAAACATCCTGAAATTAAGACGCTTCATGAAGCACGATCTGGATGGATGGCCACGCACCGACGCGAACCTCATCCTGATTATAGAAATTATTTTAATGAGCTTGTTCCTGACCATGAACTCTTCTGACAGAGCACTTCAGTTACAATGGAATGAAGCATATCCGGATCACGGAAACTTTCTTATTTCCGGATTTTTTGCTCCATACCTGTTGGACATGTCTTCCGGTACATTGATTGCAATCGAAAGAAGTGCCTGGTGGATTCATATCGCGGGAATTTATTTCTTCCTAAACTATCTTCCTTATAGCAAGCATCTGCATATTTTATTGGCATTTCCTAATGCATACTATAAACCATTGCAACCTCTTGGTGAAATGGACAATATGGAAAGCGTGCAAAAGGAAGTACAATACATGTTCAAACCTGAACTTGCACCCACAGGAGAAGATGCTCAAAATGCTACTCCGACTGCTTTCGGCGCAAAAGACATCTTTGAATTAAGCTGGAAAAATTTGTTGGATGCATACACCTGCACGGAGTGTGGAAGATGTACTGCGGCTTGTCCGGCTAATATCACCGGGAAATTATTAAATCCCCGCAAGGTGATGATGGATACGCGGGACCGCATGGAGGATGTGCGAGCAAACATTACCAAAAACGGGGAATTTAAAGATGATGGAAAAAAACTTCTCCACGACTACATCACGGCAGAAGAACTAAGAGCCTGTACCTCCTGCAATGCCTGCGTAAAGGAATGTCCTGTAAGCATTAGTCCATTAGATATCATATTTGAATTGCGTCGCTCGCTGATTATGGAAGAAAGTAATGCTCCGGCGGAGTGGAATGGCATGTTCAGTAATATAGAAAACAATTTTGCTCCGTGGAAATTCAGTCCGGATGAAAGGGATAAGTGGACGGAAGGGTAAAGGGTTGAATGCCTTTGGCGTTGAATGCTGTGCGTTGAATTGTTGAATTGCTCATTGCTCATTGCTCAAAGCTCAAAGCTTATTCATGCGCTTTCAGGAAGGAAGGTTAAATTTGCAGCCAGATTTAATCGATATGACATTTATACAAAACATACAATCCGCTGCTATCAAAAGCCTGAAGGAAATTTTCGATGAGGATTTTACTGAAAAAGACTTCCAGGTAAATGAAACCAAACCTGAATTTACAGGAGATTATACGATTGTTCTTTTTGCTTTGGTAAAAACCCTGAAATTGTCTCCGGAAAAATTAGGTGCTACTTTAGGAGAGTATTTAGTTAAAAACTACAGCGACTTTTTCTCCGGCTTTAATGTCATTAAAGGATTTTTAAACCTGGAGATTGCCGGCAAGCAATTAACCGGATTATTAAATGAGCATTATGCATCCGAAGCATTTGCCAAAAACACCTCCGGCCCACATAAAAAAATCATGGTGGAATATTCTTCACCGAATACAAATAAACCTTTACACCTCGGGCATTTACGGAATAATTTTATTGGTTGGAGCGTAGCAGAGATCCTTAAAGCAGATGGGAATGAAGTGATAAAATCTTCTATCGTAAACGACCGGGGTATTCATATTTGTAAAAGTATGATCGCCTGGGAAATGTTTGCAAACGGGGCAACTCCCGAATCCACTGATCAAAAAGGTGATCATTTGGTAGGTGAATATTATGTTCAATTTAATAATGAATATAAACGGGAAGTAGAAGGGTTGATCAATGATGGATTATCGAAAGAAGAAGCGGAAAAGGAAGCGCCCATTATGCTAAAAACCCAACAGATGTTGCTTGATTGGGAACAAAGCAAACCGGAAGTGATCGACCTTTGGAAAAAGATGAATAGCTGGGTGTATAAAGGGTTTGACGAAACCTATAAGCGCATAGGATGTGATTTTGATCATACGTATTATGAAAGCAACACCTACCTTTTAGGAAAAGATATCGTGCAGGAAGGGCTTGAAAAAAATATTCTTTTTAAGAAAGATGATGGAAGTATCTGGATTGATCTTTCTGAAGAGAAATTAGGAGAAAAACTGCTGCTAAGAGCAGATGGAACATCTGTGTATATGACACAGGATATTGGCCTGGCCAAACAAAAATTTGAAGAATATCATTTAGATAAAAGCATTTATGTAATTGGTGATGAGCAATTACATCACATGAAAGTGCTGAAAGAAATATTGAAAAAATTAGGTTTCCCGTTTGCTGACGAGCTATTTCATTTGAGTTATGGCATGGTGGAATTAACAACCGGCAAAATGAAAAGCCGTGAAGGAACTGTGGTAGATGCGGATGATATTGTGAATGAAATGATCGAAACCGCTGCGAAGCATACAGAGGAATTGGGGAAAGTAAAGGATTTTACGGAAGATGAATTAAAAGAGCTTTATGAAATACTTGGGCTTGGTGCCATGAAGTTTTACCTCTTGCGTGTAGATCCTAAAAAAAGGATGATTTTTAATCCGGAGGAAAGTATCGATTTTCATGGATTTACCGGACCATTTGTTCAATATACCTATGCCCGGATTCAATCCATTTTAAGAAAGATAAAGGCCGAAGGAAATGATATCAATGCGGCGGAAACTTTAGATAGCAATGAGTTATTGCCACTGGAAAGAGAATTGATCATTTCTCTTGAAAAATACAATAATGCTATTCAGGATGCAGCAAAAG
Source organism: Chitinophagales bacterium (assembly GCA_038242375.1). Taxonomy (GTDB): domain Bacteria; phylum Bacteroidota; class Bacteroidia; order Chitinophagales; family Chitinophagaceae; genus Ginsengibacter. The sequence continues at coordinate 10,545 of JBBSSE010000011.1, read as the reverse complement.
AAATGACTCCGGCAATCATCGCCAATTATGTTTATCATCTGGCCAAATTATTCAATTCATTCTATTCGGAACATTCCGTAGCAAATGCAGAAAGCCAAGAGAAAAAGCAATTACGTGTACGCCTATCTATTATGACAGCCAATGTAATTAAAAGCGCTCTGCAATTATTAGGGATCAAGGTTCCGGACAGAATGTAAAAACACCCTTTTATGCCTGATCAAAAAAATAATCAACAAGAAGAAAACGTCTTTATTTTAGATGCAGATTACTGGAATGATCGCTACAAAGCCGGGCAAACAGGTTGGGATATGCATCAGGCATCTCCTCCCCTCACTGATTATATTGATACCCTTTCTGACAAAAAATTACGGATCCTGATTCCCGGATGTGGGAATGCGCATGAAGCGGACTATCTCCTGAAAAAAGGATTTAAAAATGTAACGTTGATTGACATTTCGGAAGTGGTCACAAAAAGAATCGCGGAAAAATACATAGACCAACCCATCAATATTGTTTGTGCCGATTTTTTCAAACATACAGGCACCTATAACCTGATTTTGGAGCAAACTTTTTTTTGCACATTATCACCTATGATGCGGGAAAATTACATCGATAAATGTTCTGAACTTTTAGTTCCAGGTGGAAAAATTGCCGGTGTACTTTTTAATAAACCACTTGGTATTCCCGGACCTCCATTTATATCCGGAGATGAAGAATATAAGAAAATTTTCGGCTCCCGGTTTACAATAAACAGGTTTGAAGATTGTAAAAATTCAATTCCACCTAGATTAGGAAAAGAAGTTTTTTTTGAGGTGGAGAAGAAGTAGGTATTAGGTTTTAGGTATCAGGTATCAGGTATCAGGTAGGGACAGGTCGCGACCTGTCCAAGAATGAATTTCTTAATTCGCGTAATTCGTGCTTAAAATTCGTGTTTAACCTTTTTGATTTTATATACCATTTTTGATTTTTTAGTTCGTGCAATTTCTTAAGATATTAGCTTCAAAGCTCACGGCTCTATGCTCAAAGCTTATGACTCAAAGCTTATGCCTCAGCTCACAGCTCATGGCTTTGAAAATTCGTGCAATTCGTGCCTAAAATTCGTGTTGTATTTAAAATCTAAATTCGTGTTACTTCCCAAACCCGGCCCTCTTTTTAATTGTTTCAAAAACAGGCATTACATCGGGAGATAGATTAAAATAAACAATCGCTCCTCCATACAAAGCAGTAAATACAGATCCCTTTAAAATAATTCCGGAAAATCCATGAAAGCTCTTAAAAGTGAAATAACAGATGCCATAACAAATGAAAGCAATAATAACCGCATACACCGTTTTATTTGTAAAGGGATGAATATTGAATTTTCTTTTCAGAAAAACAATTCTTACTGTATTATAAATAGTCAATGAGATGATGTTGGCATACCCCGCGCCTATGATTCCAAATTCCTTAATCAGAAAATAATTAAGCGGAACTGACACGGCAAAAAACAGCACACCACTTAAAAATTCGAAGCGCCAAAATATGGACGTCACGATTATTTGCGCATTCACGCCGGTACCCAAATCCACCACTCTTGCCAAACCTAAAAAGAAAAATATCCATAAAGAATTCAGGAGTTCGGGTTTCATTTTAAAGGAAACAAGTATGTCTCCAAAATTTAGCCAAAGAAGCAAAAATATCCCTAAAGAAGCGATGAGTAAATTGATACCCGAACGCTGATAGATCATTTGAATTTTAGTGATATCCTTATCCTTCCAGGCTTTGGCCAAAACAGGAGTTGCGGCTGCTATAGCTCCGCGTTGAGGTGCCTGTACCAGGCCGGAAACCAAAAATCCAAAATTATAAATTGCCATTTCTTTCAATCCCAACAAAGAGGCTATAATAATGGAATCTATAAACAAACCAATCATCGTTACCACACCTCCGAAATACACCAGCGAAGCCATGGACATCATCTTTTTATAAAACCGTTTTGTAACCCTGCTTATTTTAAAGGTAATGTTGAAAGCATGTTTTTTAATAAGAAAAATAAGTAGTGTCAGGGCAACTATACCATAAGATAACGAATACAATTTTATGAAAGAATCAAAATCACTGATAAAATGAAAGCTTGCCAAAAAAATAAGGAGTAAGGTGAGCATCTTAAACATGACCTCTTTCAAAAAGGTCGTAAAAACGGATTGCCTGATCTGCCAGCCAAAAACCTCCAGGATGGAAAACAATAGAATTGAAAATCCAAAGGGAAAAACCCACAGATAGTATTGCGGAAATAAGGGAGAATTTCCACCAAACTTGCGAACAACCAAATCTTTGAATACAAGCCCCGCAAGAATGACAAAAAGAAAACCGATAAAACCAACAACCAGGGTCCAGGTCAGAAGATCATTTCTTTTTTTAGGCAGATTATCATCGTAATAGGGATAAAATTTATACACGACGGAAATCATCCCCATGTTGGCAAAAGCAAACATGAGGCTTCCTACAGAAATAAAGAGTTGGGTAAGTCCATACTCTTCGAGTGAAAATACAGATCCTTGCCGGGTAAACAGGTAAGTATTAATAAAACCGATTAATAAACCGCCATAAACGACCACCGTGGAAATAATACTCTGCTTTCGAATCTGCGACATATGGGAAATTAGTTTTGCAAATTATGCTTAATAATTTGATGCCTTGCTCCAATGTTTTTTAATGAAGTTGCTGTTTGCTGAATTTACCCTTTTCTATACCTGTTTACTTATTATATAGAAGTTTTCATCAACCCGGAATTCGGACACCTTCTGCGTTAAAGGTTTAAAGTTTCCGGTCGGATGAATCCACACAGTGTCGCCATTATCCAATATAATTCTTACCGGCATATTGAAGCCCGGGACTACGTTTGTCCAGCGATAATTCCATTTTCCTGCTACATTTTTATATTCTAAAACGGGAACCTTTATGGTACGTAAATACTGATCAAATACCTTTGAAAAATCAATGCCTGATTTTTTGCTGATATAATCTTCAATTTGCTTTCCGGTTACAGTCTGATGATAAAAGTCCGTATTCATACCGCGTAGTATATTGCGGAAAGTATTGTCATTATTAATGACCTGGCGGATCGTATGGATCATGTTGGATCCTTTGTAATACATATCCGAACCACTGCCTTCTGATTGAACTCCGAAGATTCCCTGCACCGGTTTATCATTCGTAATATTTTTACGCATGCCGATGACATATTCAGAAGCTGCCTTTTTTCCATAATAATATTCCACAAAAAGCGCTTCACTATAATTTGTAAATGATTCATGCACCCACATATCCGCTACGTCTTTTGACGTAATATTATTTCCAAACCATTCATGGCCACTCTCATGAATAATGATAAAATCAAACTTTAATCCCTGGCCGCTTCCGGAAAGATCACGTCCTCTATATCCATTTGTATAGCCATTACCATAAGCAACCGCGCTTTGATGCTCCATTCCTAAATAGGGAGCATCCACCAGTTTATACCCATCTTCATAAAACGGATATGGGCCAAACCAATATTCAAATGCTTTCATCATCCTGTCAGCGTCTTTAAATTGCACTTTCGCTTTCGCCAGGTTGGAATCCAGCACCCAATAATCCATCGTTAGGTCACCTTTTTCACCCTTGTAGATTTCACCAAAATGAACATATTTACCAATGTAAGGTGAAATATTATAGGAATTAATTGGCGATACTACCGCCCATGTGTAGGTACTTGTACCGTCGTTATTAACAGTGGTGTTTCTCAATCTGCCATTACTCACAGATATTAAATCTGAAGGTGCCGTGAAGTGCATGGCCGCACTATCCGGTTCATCACCCTGGTAATCTTTACAAGGATACCAAACACTTGCTCCAAGCCCCTGGCAGGCAACAGCCACCCATGGATTTCCTGCTTTATCTTTTGTCCAGACAATTCCTCCATCCCAAGGAGCATTCTTTGCAACTTTAGGCTTTCCATGAAAATAAACGGTGATTGAATTGATGTCCGTGCTTAAAGTTGAAGAGGATTTGCTATTCGTCTCTTTCTGTTTATTTGCAGAATGCATTTTCAAATCAATCACGTCTTCTTTATCCTTGTTTAAATAAACAAACCAGGCATTGCCGTCTCTTTCAAAAGAAAGTTTTCGCGCGGAATTAGCACTTGGTAAAGTGGATGGATTACCCGCACTCCAAATCACCGAATCAATGATCATAGGAACCTGTAAATCGATTTGAAAAAAGCCTGGTGAATTTTTACTGATGTTTTTATAACTTATAATATTGTATCCGTTGATGCTGCTATCGGCTATATTAAAATTTACATGCAAATCATATTTAGTAGCATCCCACCATGCTCTACCCGGTCCGTTACTGCCTCTAAGCGTATCTGCGTGCGTGAAATCCTGAGCAAAAATTCCGGAGCAAATCAAAAGCAGGGAACATAAAAGAGACATTATCTTTTTCATTTACTAAATTTAGTTTTTTTTAAGAGCGATGAAGGTAAAAAAACAATTTGCATTGAAGAGTATAAATTACACAAAAGGGCTTGGAATTTTATTGATCATATCCGGTTTAATCAATTTCTCCTGCAACAAGAACGAACAGGTCAAAAACATTTTTCACTATAATGAGCAATCCGGTATTGCGACGCTTGATCCTGCTTTTGCGAAGAACCAGTCCATCATGTGGGCCACACATCAGCTTTTTAATACGATTGTGGAAACGGATAATAATTTAAATATCGTTCCCTCATTAGCTAAACGCTGGGATATTTCCGAAGATAATCTGACATTTATATTTCATCTTAGAACAGATGTTTTCTTTCATGACAATGAAGTATTTCCTGGCGGGAAAGGAAGAAAAATGACTGCGCAAGATGTAGTGTATAGCTTTGAAAGGATCATGGATAAAAGCACTGCCAGCAGCGGAGCCTGGATATTCAATAACCGGGTTGCTGACACAGAACCCTTTACCGCCTTGAGTGACAGCACATTTCAATTAAAATTAAAGATCCCTTTTCAGCCTATTTTAGGCGTGATGAGTATGCAATATTGTTCTGTCGTTCCACACGAAGCCGTTACAAAATATGGAAAGGATTTCAGGCGTCATCCGATTGGTACCGGTCCGTTTCAATTTGTAGCCTGGGAAGAAGGCCAGGCATTAGTTTTGAAAAAAAATCCGGGTTATTTTGAAATGGACAGCACAGGAGAACGACTCCCCTATTTGAATGGAATAAAAGTAACATTCCTGGATAATAAAGCCACAGAATTTCTGGAATTTCAACAGAAGCGTTTGGAGTTCATTAATGATATTGACCCTTCTTTTAAGGATGAGGTGATCACAAAAAGCGGTGAATTACGCAGTCAGTGGAAAGATAAGATTATCATGGTGAAGCACCCGTATTTAACAACCGAATACCTCGGCATATTACAGGACACTACGAAAGAAATTATAAAAAACTCCCCTCTTAAAGATGTGCGTATCAGGCAGGCGATTAATTATGGGTTTGACCGGCGTAAAATGATGTTGTATATCCGTAACTCTATCGGAATACCGGCGGAGAGTGGCTTTGTACCGGCAGGATTTCCTTCTTTTGATTCGTCTAAAGTTAAAGGCTATCATTATGATCCGGCAAAGGCATTGCAATTACTTAAAGAAGCCGGATATCCAAATGGCGAAGGTATGGCACCGATTAAATTATTAACTGTTCCAATATATGGCGACCTGGCAAGTTTTATAGCCAATGAACTTAGGCAAATCGGCATAAATGTCCAGGTAGAAATCATTCAAAAAAGTCTATTACTTGAACAAACCGCTAAATCTGAAGCATTATTTTTCAGAGGAAGCTGGATAGCGGATTACCCGGATGCGGAGAATTTCCTAAGTGTGTTTTATGGTAAGAACCCGGCTCCGCCTAATTATACGCGGTACAATAATCCAAAGTATGATGCATTGTATGAAAAAGCTCTTTCTGAAAAAAATGATTCTCTTAGACGAATTCTTTACCGGGAAGCAGATCAGTTGATGATCAAAGATGCACCGGTAGTACCGCTTTGGTACGATATGGTAATATGGCTTGTGCAACCATATGTCAAAAACTTTGTGCCGAATAGTTTAAATCTACTGGAATTAAGAAGAGTAAAATTGGAGGAATCTGAATAATGGCTCATTGCTGTAAGCTGGTAGCTCATAGCTGTTAGCTGTTAGCTACTTAATCCGGATTCTTATTCCTGCCTGCGGAATCAACATATCTGTATTCGAAGTGTTTTCCTGGAAGGTCACCTCTGCATTTCCGTTAATATATGGATTGGTCAAATACCTGGTGTTATTCCCCCTTAGATAAGCAACTTTCAATTCAAGGCCTAGTTCATCATGTTTACCTAAAGGAATATCTACTCCGACCGCACCACCGTATGCCAATGCCCACCTGGCTTTTGAATTCTTTGTGTACCCTGTATTATATGAATCGTAATAAGTTAAGCGTTCAACATTCACCGAAGAGAAAAACACATTCCATCCAGCAGTTAAATCCAGGAACGGGGTTACTTTTCCAAATTTCTCGGGTTTAAAACGTGTTACAAATAAAAGAGAGAAAATATTGTTACTGGCAGTAACTTTAAATTCATCATAAAAAACTCCTATGTTCGACCTAAAATATTCACTTGCGCGACCTTTTTCCTGTATGCCCAATTCCAACCCAAATTTTAAAGGAATATCCTGCAGAGGCCTGTATAAAAAATTTGCTCTTAGCCCAATACCCGCATCAGGATTTACATCTTTGTACTCGCCTTCCGGAATAGAAACCTGGAGATCAAAGGAAGTTGAAAACTTCTGTGCAAGACAAGATTCAGAAACCAGACAAAAACCCGCAGAGAATAAGTAAATTAAAAAATATCTCATACTTTAATTTTCAGTTTATGTGAAAATACATTTTTTAATTTATCCAATTTGGGTTTAATAACATAATAACAATAAGATTGAGCAGGATTATCGAGATAATAATTTGTATGATGATTTTCCGCGGGAAAGAAGTTTATAAGTGGTTCAATTGCCGTCACGATCGGGGAATTGAAAACACCGCTCTCATTTAATTTCCTTTTATACATCTCTCCCTTTTCTTTTTGCTCCTCATTGTGGTAAAAAATAGCACTACGATATTGAGGTCCTACATCATTGCCCTGCCTGTTTACAGTGGTCGGATCGTGCGTAGCCCAAAATACTTCCAGTAACTCATCAAAAGTAATTACGGAAGGATCATATTCAATCCGAAGACATTCAGCATGACCTGTATTTCTGTCACAGACCTCCTCATAGGTAGGATTTTCCACAAAACCACCTGAATATCCACTAATGACGCTTTCTACTCCATCTAAATTTTGAAAAACAGCTTCTGTACACCAGAAACACCCATTGGCAAGTGTTGCGGTTTCCATATTTTTAACATCTGTTATCATAATTTATTGTATTTTTAAACCAAAGATAATGAAGCCTTTGCATGCTTTTGTATTTCTGATTTAATTAAGTTTTCATTTTAAAATACATTCTGTTCAAAGTCAATTTCAAAGAGATAATTTCCGGAAAACAGAAGAAATTTATTTCAAACCAATCAACTTGTAAACTGTAATTATTGTGCCATAATTTTCTTATAAAAGAATTTGCAAATAAAACGGGATGTAGTTTAAGGGTATTCGTAATTTTAGCGCAAAAACGAACTAGTTTAGCCTATTATGAAACTCTTCCCGAACAATGCACAGCAACAACTGGAATTCACCAAAATAAAGGCTCTTCTTGAGTCCTATTGCCGTTCGGAATATGCAATACTTAAAGCAAGCGAATTACGTATTCATACACGGAAAGAATTTATTGAACCTCAACTTTACCAGACCTATGAATATAAATTGGTTTTTGAAAGCAGTCTTTATTTCCCGGATGATGCTGTCTTAAATTTAAAGAAGGAATTAAAACTTTTAAGTATTGATGGCTCCATGCTTGCCGGAGAACAGTTTTTGCAAATAAAGAAATTAAGCGGTGCGATCAATCAGCTATTCCGATGGTTTAACACGGATAAAAAGATCTCTTATCCGTATTTATCCAAAATCATCGAAACCACTTATTATGAAAAATCCATCCCACAATTAATCGATGAGATCATCGATGAATATGGAACAGTAAAAGATAGTGCCTCAGAAAAACTGGCTTCGATAAGACTTTCTCTGCACAGAAAAAGAGTAGAGCTGAAACGCGTCTTCGATCGTGTAGCCAGCAAATTGAAAAAAGACGGTTATCTCACCGATATAGAAGAAAGTTTTATGAATGGCCGGCGGGTTCTTGCTGTATTTGCAGAACAGAAAAGAATGATCAAAGGAATTCTTCATGGAGAAAGTGACAGCCGGCGAACTGCATTTATTGAGCCTGTAGAAACCACCCATCTCAATAATGATATTCTTTCTCTTGAGAATGATGAACGAAAAGAAGTTCATATCATTCTGCAAAAGTTAACCACCAGGATACGCCTTTACCATCCCCTGCTAACAGATTACCACAATATATTGGGTGAATATGATTTCATCCGCGCGAAAGCGAAATTAGCGATTGAGTACAATGGGAGTATGCCTTCATTGACAGATAAAGCGATGGTAAAACTATCCAAAGCATATCACCCGCTTTTGTTTATCTATAATAAAAAATTAAACAAACCAACCATCCCGGTTGACCTGAACCTCGATGATAAAAATAGGATCCTCGTAATCAGCGGACCAAATGCCGGTGGAAAAACAGTGACCCTAAAAACAATTGGCCTGTTGCAAATGATGATCCAGGCGGGACTATTGGTTTCGTGTAATTCTGACAGTGAGTTCGGAATTTTTAAACAATTAATGATCCATATCGGCGATACGCAAAGCCTCGAATTTGAGCTAAGCACCTATTCATCTCATTTGCTGAACATGAAACATTTCATGGAAAACGCGAATGGTAAAACACTCTTTTTTATAGATGAATTAGGAAGCGGAAGTGATCCGAATTTAGGAGGCGCATTTGCCGAGGTCATCATGGAAGAACTGGCAAAAAAACATTCTATCGGTATTGTTACTACACATTATTTGAACCTGAAAGTAATGGCCAATAAAGTGAATGGCATTATAAATGGCGCGATGGCTTTTGATGAAAAGAATCTAAAACCGATGTACCAGTTAGTTGTAGGAAAACCAGGAAGTAGTTACACCTTTTCTATAGCAGAAAGAATCGGTTTGGCACCCGCACTCATTGAAAGGGCTAAGTTGCTTGTGGAGGAAAGTCATTTTAAACTGGATAAATTATTAAACAATACAGAGCAGGATTTACAATTAGCACAAGAAGAAAGAAAAAAACTTGAAAAGCTAATTAAGGAAAATGAAAAGTTGAAAAAGGAAATGGATCGCGTAATCCAAAAAGAAGCGCATCAACAGCAAATAGAATTATTAAAAGAACAAAACCAGATCAATGAAAATAAATACACTTACCTCAAAGAAATGGATAGGAAACTGAAATCATTGATCGTGGAATGGCGAAGAACTGATGACAAGAATAAAGTAGTCAAAATGATGCAGGCAGTGCTTTTAAAGCAACCTGAAAAACAAATATTAAAGAAGAAACAACGTAAGATAGATTCGAAATATATTGAGGTAGAAGAGGAAATAAAAGAAGGCTCCAAAGTTTTACTGACAGCAAATCAGCAGGTAGGAAACGTGATTGACATCCGCGGAAAAAAAGCTGTGGTGCAGGTTGGCACAATTCCTATAACTGTGAATATGAGTGAGTTAGTGGTGGTGAAGTTAAGGGAGGAGAAGGAAGAATAGTTTGGAGTTGGGAGTTTTTAGTTTGGAGTTTGGAGTTTGGAGTTCAAAGTTCGTAGTTCAGAGTTCAGAGTTTGTAGTTTTTAGTTCTGTTATAAAATCCATCTGTCGGTACGATATTCAGGAGATTAATCCATTGAGTTTTCCGAAAACCCTGAAAGGGTGACATGATTATAGCTGAATGATTACACTATGGAGCAAAACCCCGAAGGGGTGACATTATTTTTGGATCTATATCACGAAGACGCTAAGAACACAAAGGGAAAATACTGCGTATTTTTTGGAGTCGCTTCCCAGCGGGGTTTTCCGATTTTGGATCAATGAAATGATAATAGTCTTAACGGAAACCCCGATGCATGGATGGTGGCAAATTCAAGTATCTCGTCTCCTTAAAATCAAACCACAACATAGAACAAATGTTGGCGAGACACCAACATGGGCGCGGCTGAAAGGATTCGTGAAATTAGTAACTCAAATTCGTGTTTACATATCGAATAAGGCTGCACCCTATTTTGGTATATTACGCCCTTTCAGGGCTGTTTATACATGTTCTAACTCCCACCAAAAAAGACCCTTTCTTTAAGAAATAAATAGAGGTTGAAGTCTGTATTTCGTAGCAGTTTCTTAAGGCGTAAAGCTTGGCTCACAGCTCGTTGCTGATTGCTCAAAGCTCTTGATTCGTGTTTTTAAATTATTAACTCAAAATTTTCACCTT
>JBBSSE010000010.1:0-18410 GCA_038242375.1 Chitinophagales bacterium | reverse complement strand
CCCTCGCAAAAGAGATCAGCAAATATCCGGTAAATGAAACGAAAGCCACCTGGGTTGGAACGACGAATTTTAATCTGCGCAAACCGAATTTTGTGATCATCCATCACACCGCCCAAAATAGTTGTGAACAAACGCTTCGCACATTTACGCTTCCGCGTACACAGGTGAGCGCGCATTATGTTATTTGCCGCGATGGGAAAGTTCATCACATGCTCAATGATTATTTGCGTGCCTGGCATGCCGGATCGGGTTCCTGGGGAAATGATAAAGACGTGAATTCTTCCTCCATTGGAATCGAACTGGATAATAATGGTTTTGAATCTTTTTCCACCGCGCAAATAGGAAGTTTAATAATCTTATTGGATACCCTAAAACAAAAATATAAAATTCCATCTGCTAATTTTATCGGCCATGCAGACATTGCGCCCACGCGTAAGAATGATCCGAACGTACTTTTCCCCTGGGAATTATTGGCTAAAAATGGGTTTGGATTATGGCAGAGCGATACCACGAATAACACGATACCAGAAAATTTTAATTCACTCCAGGCGTTGCGGATCATCGGTTATTCTATAAAAGATTCTTTGGCTGCTATGGGTGCTTTCAAACGTCATTTTTTAACTCTGGATAAGGATAGTTCCAGGACATTTTCTGAAGGTGAAAATAAAATTCTGTATAATCTCATGCTGCAATATCAGTAATATTTTTAAATTTTTCCTCTGCTGAAAATAGTAGAAAATAAAGATATTCTAATTTTAAACACGAATTTCAGGCACGGATTACACGAATTCTCCATACTCCGAATTTCAAACTTCAAAGTCATGCAAAGTTCCCGGCCTTCAGCCCTGAAAGGGCGTAATATGTCAAAATCAGGTGGAACCCTATTCCGGTTTTCCGTGTGGAAGTGCTCGTTATATTTTTAAATAAACAATAATCGATAAGCGTCTTTCGATTGGCTGTACAGGCAAATGGTTTCAAAATTATTTTATACTTACTTTTACACCTCAATTTTTTTATTTCCATGCAACTGATACCTATTACTAATAAAGAACTAGCTAAAAAATTCCTGGAAGTTTCTGTTATTCTTTATAAAGAAGACCCCAATTATATAAGGCCTTTGGACAAGGATATCAATGAGGTTTTTGATCCGAAAAAAAATAAAGCTTTCAGGTTTGGAGAATGTGAGAGATGGCTGCTGGAAGATGGTGAAGGAAATCTCATTGGAAGAATAGCTGCATTTGTGAATAAAAAATATAAAAATAAAGACGATGAACAGAAAACAGGCGGTGTAGGTTTTTTTGATTGTATTAATAATCAGGAAGCTGCCGATATGTTATTTGATGTAGCCAGGAGTTGGCTAATGCAAAGAGGAATGGAAGCAATGGATGGGCCTATTAATTTTGGGGAAAGAGATCGCTGGTGGGGACTGGTTGTAAATGGTTTTATGCCACCCATTTACTTAATGAACTACAATCCTCCTTATTACAAGGAACTATTTGAGAATTACGGTTTCAAAACCTTTTTTAACCAGATATGCTTTCACTTGCAGGTGCATACCTATCTCAAAGGCAATTTCACTCTGATGAATGAAAAGTATGGCTCAAACCCGGAATATAAAGCCAGGCATGTTAAAAAGAATCAATTGGAAAAGGCGGCATCTGATTTCTGTGAAGTATATAATCAAGCCTGGGCAGGTCACGATGGAAATAAACAATTAAATAAAGAAGTGGCGCTTAAAATGTTTCAATCCATGAAACCCGTCATGGATGAGAAGCTGATCTGGTTCGTTTATCATAATGACCGGCCGATCTCTTTTTGGGTGAATTTGCCGGAATTAAATCAATTGTTTAAGCACTTTAACGGCAAGTTTGGTTTGCTGCAAAAATTACGGTTTCTGTGGCTGAAAGCCTGGCATAAAAATGATCGTTTTACCGGAATTGTCTTTGGCGTTATTCCCGAATACCAGGGAATGGGCATTGATTATTTTATGATCATGCAAGGCGCGAAAGTCATCCAGGATGAAACACATTATAAAGAACTCGAATTACAGTGGCAGGGAGATTTTAATCCCAAAATATTAAATATTTCCAAACACCTCGGAGCCAAAGAAAGCCGCAGGCTTGTTACCTATCGGTATTTGTTTGACAGAACGAAGGAGTTTAAAAGACATCCGATTCTTAATTAGTTTTTAGTTTGGAGTTCAGAGTTCAGAGTTCGTAGTTCGGAGTTCGTAGTTCATAGTTCATAGTTCATAGTTCGGAGTTCATAGTTCGTAGTTTAAAACGCACAACTTAAACCAGTAATAAATAAAAAAGTTCTTACAATTTAGAACCTAAGGCCATTCTCCCTGAGGAGAAGGGGTTGGGGATAAGGCTCTCATTGCTCATAGCTCCTAAATCCGTAAATTCGCACAATCAATTATGGAAAATTTCATTGTTTCAGCACGTAAGTATCGCCCACAAAATTTTAATACCGTTGTGGGTCAATCACATATTACAACCACGTTAAAAAATGCTATTAAAAATAACCAACTGGCACACGCTTTTTTATTCTGCGGGCCACGTGGTGTGGGCAAAACAACCTGTGCCCGGATCTTAGCAAAAACAATTAATTGTGAAAGCAAGACCCCGGACGGCGAAGCGTGCAATGTTTGCAATTCCTGTGTTTCCTTTGATAAAGGAACTTCGTTAAATATACATGAACTGGATGCTGCAAGTAACAACTCGGTGGATGACATCCGTGCCTTGGTAGATCAGGTCCGGTTTGCACCACAGGCAGGAAAATACAAGGTTTATATCGTGGATGAGGTGCACATGCTCAGTTCCGCAGCCTTTAATGCTTTTCTGAAAACCCTCGAAGAACCACCGCCATTTGCGATTTTTATTCTGGCTACCACAGAAAAGCATAAGATTCTGCCAACGATTCTTTCCCGTTGCCAAATCTTTGATTTTAAACGTATTACCAACCAGGATACGGTAGAGCACCTGCAGGAGATCTGCGATAAAGAAAATATTACAGCCGAAAAAACAGCTCTTCACCTCATTGCTCAAAAAAGTGAAGGATGTATGCGGGATTCGTTAAGTATCCTCGATAAAATTGTCAGTTTCACAAACGGAGAACTCACTTACGCCAATACATTGGAGCATTTGAATATCCTCGATGAAGATTATTATTTTAAATTAGTAGATGCTATGCAGGCGCAGCAATTAAGTGAGACACTTTTGCTGTATAATGAAATAGATCGTAAAGGGTTTGAGGGAGATATGGTTTTAAATGGCTTCGCAGAATTTTTAAGGAATCTGCTCGTAAGCCAGGATTCTAAAGTTGCTATGCTTCTTGAAGTGTCAGAAGGGTTTAAAAAACGGTATAAAACCACTGCGCATGCAATGAATAGTAACTGGATATTAAGTGCAATGAATGTTGTAAATGATGCAGAAATAAATTACCGGCTTGCAAAAAATAAGCGACTCTTTGTGGAGATGACATTTATAAAACTTAGCTATCTAAATCAGGCATTAAATCTTGTAAATGATCCGGATGGTTTAAGTAAAAAAAAACTGACGGATAATGTAAAACCTGTTGCATTTCGTGCAATTACTCCAATAGCAATTAAAGAAATATTACCAGTACAGAATCATCAGCCGGCTAAGGCAAAAGTGGCTGCGTATAATACAGTGGAAGTTCCTGGAATGGTCTCTGAAAATCCACAGGAAGAAGCGAAACTGGTTATTGAAAAGGAAATTTTAAAACCGGTGGATGTACGGGCCGTTCCGGACCATACAACGGTGAAGGAAAAACATAAAAGAATCGTGAAACTCGGGACTTTAAAATTGAAAAATATCCGTGAACAGGTAGCTCTTGAAAATAAAAACAATCAAATACTGGAGTTGAATGAAGAGGAGTTGGCCGTGGCCTGGGGATTATACATTGAAAAACTGAGAAGTAACAATAATCATTCAGGAGTTTCAAATTTCAAGATGGCAGAATTGAAAATTGTCGATAACAACACAATTGAAATCATTACAGATAATTCAATGCAGCAAATGTTCATAGAGGCAGAACGCGGGGAACTGATCACTCATTTGCAGGAGCATTTCAACAACCGTCTTTTAACCTACAGAGTGAAAATGATTGAAAGTATGGATAAAAATGAAACAAAGGAAGAGCATCTTTCAGGAAGACAGCAGTATTTAAAAATGATTGAGGTTTACCCAATGGTAAAGGAATTAAAAGACAGACTGGGCTTGCAATTGGATTTTTAATCTTTAAGGAAGGGTTTTATTATTTAAATTTTATTGTGGGATGCTTATTCAAAAAAATGACCAATCTTAATAAGGTTTTGTCGGATGAATAGTACGCTGAGTTTTACTGAAAATATTTATTGCTAAAGACTATTTCTTAGGTTCCTTCCGGGAAACTATTTCTTCCCATGGCATCAAAAATCCCTTTGATTGTTTTTTATGTTGGTTGCTTACCGGTACATTTGTTTCATCCTGCATTAGAATAAAACCGTCCTCACCATGGAAATATTTTTTCATGTAATTCGGATTTATGAGAAATGACCTGTGCACCCGGATAAAGAAGAAAGGAGACAATAATTTCTCTACATCTTTAATCGTTTTGCTTATAAGAATTTTATGCCCGGCCGACAGGTGAAACGTGGAATAATTGCTTTGGCTCACACAATAAATAATGTCATTTACTTCCTGGTTTTGTGTAAGAGCAGCTATTCGAATTTCCTGGTTATGTAAATTCATACTGTCTCTTAACCGCTGGGCAATTCTGTATTTTCTCAAGGCTTCTGCCGGCTTATTCTGGCCTTCATAAATTTCTGCCGTGTTTAAAGTGTTCGCCACCATTAATCCTTTGTTTTCTATACAGTCTGTAAAAAGCTGCAAACTGCGTCCTTTATGGAAAAAATATTTTTCATAATTGGTTGAGGAAGTCAATTCTAAAGATAACGGAAGGATTTAATCTATCAAATTAAATGTGCAATTTAACCTCGTTGGATCATTCACAATGGCCTTATACACATTCAAAACAGGTGTTTACTCATTTGCTGTTGATAGAATCAAATAATTACTACATTTTTGAATTCAGATTTTACACAAGAAAGCAAAATCATATTCGTAACCTCATTCCTTATTTTAGTTAACCTTAAATAGTTGTCTGGTAATTTTCGTTTAGATTAGGTTTCAACAAAAGATCAAAAGTAATCCGTCAAAGCGGATTATGCTTTTGTTGGATGGAGCCGGTCAGATAGTACTTTTTGAAAACATTTTATATTATACTCTTAAAAAACAAATGAACATGAAAAATTATTATGGTGCCCTGGCAATATTAATATTTACATCCACGGTAGCTTTCAGTTCCTGTAAGAAGGATAAAGCAGAAACAAAAGACTCAACCACAAACGGAACAGCAACGGCTGTTGTAAATTATGATGGTAAATCTATCAATTTTTCCAGTGTAAAAGACAGCTCTGTTGCTTTTATGGAATGGGTTGCGTCTGAAAAGAAACACGTTTTTTCAATGATATTGAAAGATGATGCTACAGGAATGATTCTGGATATGATGATTTATCCTGCAAAAGAAGGATCCGGAAGCTATTCGCTGGAAGGTTTGTCTGCTGATATGTGGTCGCTGGCAAACTTCCACCTCAAGGGACGAAATTCATCAGAGACAGATAAATATACGTTTGTTTGGATTAGTAATAATGGCATTATTGTAGAAAGTAAAGGAACAGTCACGATCACTTCCATGACGGACAAAAATGTAAAAGGGTAGTTTAGCGCCACTTTGCATAATTACAATGATGCTACTAAAAAGAGTAAAGAATTGACGATTGCAAGTGGAAGTTTTGATGTGCCTCTTGTAAGACGTGATTTTGATTTGGCTAATATACCTTAATGGTTGAGTTTCCTTATTTTAAGTAGACAATCCCGGTTTTCAATTATAGGGGCAGGATTTTTATCCGGCCCTTTTTTTATTAGAGTAAAAATTACTTTTTTTAAAGGTTATGAGGTAGATGGAAGTATTATCTACTTATTTTACATTAATGTATATAAATAATATTTGTCGCTTCAATATTTATAATAGTTGATTTAGAGAAATGTTTAGCACACTCTTCTTTGAAGCCCTCATATCCCATGGATTTGAAGTGGGTATGCGTATGAAAAGGTTATTATATATCTTTAGTTTTTCAGTTAATACAAATAAAAATCTTTTGAACGATCTTGTTTTGGCGTTAATAAAATGTTAAAGAAAATTCCCTGTAAAACGACAATTATGACAAAAAGTAGATTTGCTTTGACATTATTCATTTTTTATTAAATAATTATAAAAACTTTTCAATTTTTATAATTATTAGTTCGTTTTTTATTAAATTTTTGTTGGATGCAGCATTATTCTTTTAAATTCTGTCTGATAAAGGTTATGATTTGTTTAACTATTTTTACCATATAAAAATTTATTAATTTATGAGAAAAATTCTTGCATTATGCACGGTCCTCCTATTTTGCGGAGGTTTTGTGTTTGCACAAGGACGTACCATTACAGGTACGGTTACAGATGAAACAGGAAGTCCACTTTCGGATATTTCTGTTCTGGTAAAGGGGACGCAGGCAGGAACGGTAACCTCGTCGGATGGAAAGTATTCACTTTCGGTTTCGGCAGATGCCAAACATCTGGTATTTTCTTCGGTTAACATGAAAAGCGTTGAAATGCCTATTGGATCCAGGACTATCATAAATGCCCGAATGGTTACTTCCAATGAAGCACTTACTGAGGTGATTATACAGGTACCATATGGTACAATTAAAAAGACTGCCTTTACAGGGTCTGAAAATACAATTACTTCACAAACAATCGAAAAGCAGCAGGTAACAAGTGTTACTAAAGCTCTTGAAGGGGTTGTGCCGGGTATTATTTCTACCAATGGTGGTGGTGCGCCAGGTTCAAATGCAAGTATCCGGATACGGGGTGTAGGATCCGTGAATGCAAGCAGCGGTCCTTTATATGTCCTGAATGGTGTTCCTTATGATGGATCCATTTCAGCTCTTTCTACAGATGATATTGAATCGGTTACTGTCTTAAAAGATGCTTCTGCAGCGGCTTTATACGGTTCGCGTGCAGCTAATGGTGTTATTATGATTACTACTAAACAAGGTAAAAAAGGTGCTCCTGCCGCAACAGTAAGTTTACGGCAGGGCTTTATGAGTCGTGGCATTCCCGAGTATGATAGAGTTGGACCGAAGGATTATTATGAAGTAATGTGGGAAGCTTATAGAAATAACTACTTTTCCCAAGGCAATAGCATGGCAGCTTCCGGTGTAAGCGCTTCAAATATTTTAGCAGGTCCTAATGGATTGGTTTATAATGCTTACAACGTACCTGCCAATCAATTGGTAGATCCTGCAACCGGGAAATTAAATCCTACTGCAAGTCTTTTATGGGATGAATCATGGGAAGATGCGCTATTCCGTACAGCTTCTCGTACCAATGCTAACTTTAATCTATCAGGAGCAACAGATAAGGTGGATTATTATCTTTCTGCGGGATATTTAAATGAAGATGGTATTGTTCGTTTTTCCGGATATAAGCGTTATAATATGAGGTTGAGCGTAAATGCTGATGCAACTAACTGGTTAAGAACTGGTTTAAATCTGGATGGAGCCATTGTGGAAAACCAAATGGTACCAAGTGGGGGTACAAGTACCACTAACCCATTCTACTTTACAAGACAGATGGGGCCGATTTATCCCGTTTATCAGCATGATTTAAAGACTGGAGCATTTGTCAAAGATCCACTTACCGGTAAAAATGCATTGGATTGGGGAACACCCGAACAAATGGGAACCCGCCCATATGCAGGAAGGTCAAACCTGTTGGGTTCATTGGATTTAGATGATCGGTCCAGGAACATATTTAATGGCAACGCGAATACTTATGGAGAAATTAAATTCACTAATGAATTTTCATTCAAAGCTACTTTAGGTCTTAATTTCTATACTACGAATGGAACGTCATACCAAAATAACCAATTTGGTGATGCCGCTCCTTCTCCGGGACTTAATAATGGTGGTAGATCTACCAAAGATGCAGAACGCCAAATGTCTTTGACTGCAAACGAAGTGTTTTCCTTTAATAAAAGTATTGGGGCTCATGATGTACGTGTATTGGCAGGCCATGAGAATTATCGTTACCAGTACAATTTTAGAGCTGGATATATGTCAGGATTTTTATTCCCCGGACAAACAGAACTTGATAATGGTACAACAGCGTTTAATGTACCCTCATCATATGAAGATAACCATAGAATAGAAAGTTATTTTGGTGCTATTAATTATAGCTTCGAAAATAAATATTTATTATCTGGAAGTTACCGTACGGATGGATCATCAAGATTTAGGGATGATTTACGTTGGGGTGATTTTTACTCTGGCGGAATTGGCTGGAGACTTTCCAAAGAAGCATTTCTGAAAGACGTATCTTGGATCAATGAATTGAAATTAAAAGCGAGTTATGGAGAGCAGGGTAACGAATCATTATTGGATGCAAACGGAAATTCTTTATGGTATCCTTACCGTGCTTATTATTATGCGAATGGAGATGGTACATATAGGTCTCCTTCAAGGCCTCAAAACTCCGAATTGTTGTGGGAGAAAAACAAAACGACCAATATCGGCGTAGATTTCTCTCTGGCTGGTAATCGCATTCAGGGTAGTCTTGAATGGTTTAACAGGGTTTCTGATAATCTTTTATTCGACGTCCCACTTGCAATTTCAACGGGCTATGCAAGCTTTTACGATAATATAGGAAGCATGAAAAATACCGGTGTAGAATTGCAATTAGGTTATACTGCCATCCGTAAAAGAGATTTCAACTATCGAATTGATATAAATCTTTCTACTTTTAAAAATAAAATCACCAAACTTCCTCCAAATCAATCAGAGAATGGAATCGTAACCGGCACAAAGAAATTGCTGATAGGCCACAGTATTTATGATTTCTGGCTGAGAGACTATGCAGGTGTTGATGCTTCTACAGGGGATGCTTTATATTATAAAGATGTGTTAGATGCCAACGGTAAAGCAACAGGTGTAAAAACTGTTACGAATGTTTACAACGATGGTAGTTTTGGCTTCCACGGTTCTGCTATACCTGATATTACAGGTGGGGTAACCAATTCATTCAGGTATAAGAATTTTGATCTATCTGTTTTAACCACGTTTTCTTATGGCGGACTTTTTTATGATGGAAACTATGCGAGTATCATGCACAGAGGTTCTGCAGGTACAGCATGGAGTGCAGATATACTTCAAAGATGGCAAAAACCAGGGGATGTAACGATTGTTCCAAGAGTTCAAAATGCTATTGCAGGACAAGATGGAGCCTCTACAAGATGGCTGGTTGATGGGTCTTATTTGAATATTAAGAATGTAACTTTAAGTTATACTTTAGCTTCGGAATTTGCCAGAAGAATACACCTTAATGGTTTACAGATATTCTGTAATGTTGATAATGCTTACCTGTTTACAGGCAAGAAAGGAATGGATCCCCAACGCTCATTTGCCGGTACGTCAGATGCAACCTATACTCCATTCCGTACGGTAAGCATTGGGTTTACCGCTAATTTAAAATAACAACTAATTAAAAAATAATTATGAAAAAAATAGTATTTTATCTTCTTCCTTTTTTGATATTATCAATGACGGGATGTAAGAAAGATTATCTTGAAACAAAGCCGAGCAATGCAGTTACTGAGGAGTTATTATTTAGTAATTACGGAGCAGTAACGGCTGCCTTAAACGGGATATACAAAGAACAATTCGCCTCGGGTATATTAGGAAGTACTAACCATGACAATTTTGGTCAAAAGGCCTATGACCTTCAAATGGACCTGATGGGAAATGATATGGTAGTTAATACTCAAGGGTATGGATGGTTTAATGGTGATTACAGTTTGACCGCCTGGCAAAGTGCAGTTAGCGGAAACCAATCAGATAACGCATGGTTCAGGTATTACGATATTAATAAGCAAGCCAACGCTATCATTAATAATGTACCTAACATGGAAAAAGTTTCGCGGGATCAAATAGATGTTCTTTTGGGACAAGGTTATGGTATAAGAGCTTATGCTTATTATTATCTTACTAATTTATTTCAACAAACTTATAAGGGTAATGAATCTAAACCCGGCGTTCCTATTTATTTGCAGGATACTTTAGTTGGGAAAGAAAGGGGAACTCTGGAGGACGATTATAAACTCATTTTACCCGATTTGGACAAAGCAGAAACCTTATTAACCGGAAAAGTCCGTGCGAATAAATCTAATATAGATGTAAATGTAGTTCAAGGTTTTAAGGCCAGGGTCGCCTTGCTATTGAATAATTGGGTAGCAGCAGCGACGGAAGCTAAAAAAGCCAGAACCGGGTATTCATTAATGAAACGAGTGGATTATACCAAAAGAGATGCTTTTTCCTCTGTTGGGAATTCCGAGTCAATGTGGGGCTCTATTATTCCGGAAGAACAGGCAACTATTTATGCTTCTTTTTGGTCCCATATTGATATAGGAACCGGAGGTTACGCTGCTTTAGGTGGACAAAAGAAAATCACTAAAGCTTTATATGATCAGATGGATGACGGAGATATCAGGAAAGCTGTATTCACTAAGCCTGGAACAGGGACAGCCTCTAATCCTGATTATAATTCAATGAAATTTCAAACACCTGTTAAAGGTAAATGGGCGGGAGATTACCAGTACATGAGGGTTTCTGAAATGTACCTGATCGAAGCAGAAGGTCTCGCCAGACAAGGAGGTAAGGATGCTGAATCAATCGCAGTTTTGGAAGAATTAGTAAAAGCAAGATTCCCGGCATATTCTGCAGCTGGACTTACCGGAAATGATCTGATTAATGAGATTCTATTACAGAGAAGAATTGAACTTTGGGGGGAAGGTTTTTCTTTGATAGATATCAAACGATTGAATCAGGGTTTGAATCGTCCACAAGGGCCAGGCAATCATGGAGCACCTAATTTTAATCCAAACGTTTACACGACCTCACCTGCTGATCCGAGGTTTTTAATGAGAATTCCACAAAGGGAACTGGATAATAATAAAAGTATGACTCCGGCTGATCAAAATCCATAAATTATCAAAACTAAAATATTATAAAATGAATAAAGTACTTTCATATGCATTTTTCGGTGCAATAGCTATAGCAGCTTTAGCCTCTTGCAAGAAAAACAATCTTGTAATAGGAAAGGATATTACAGCTCCGGCATTTGTCAAAATAGGCACTTGGCCGAATGCAGATTCTACAGGATTGTATATTGTAAAAAGCAACAACGCCCCTTTCAAAATTCCTATTGGAATAACCAATGTGTCCGATAAAGACAGAACAATTAATTTCAATTACACTTCAGCTACAGCAGTGGAGGGAGTAAATTATACAGCGCCGAAAAGTTTGGTAATAAAAGCAGGACAGGCACTGGATTCGCTAGATGTAACTGGTCTATTCGCTGGATTTAACAATGATGTTACTGTTTCTCATAAATTAAACGTAACTATCTCCGGAGGTGATGTTGCTGTTAATCCGATAAAGTTTAATTACGTAATCACCATGAAAATGTATTGGGATGCTGATGTAAATTCTTTCTCCGGAACATATATCATTCAGGATTATAAGGCGGGAGTACTTACAGGTGATCCTTATGAAGTGGTATTAATACCTGCATCTGGAAACGGTCCGCAAACCTTTGTAAATATTAAAGGTTTAGGGAAAAGAAGTGAATTGGTGAGAATTGTGCTTGACTGGACTGATCGTACAAAGGGAACGACTACTATACCGAAGGCAGCTTTTTATAACGATGTTGATTATGGGGCGGTAACCATTAATCCTAATGGGACTGGTAAATTTTCAGCAACTGCTAATACAATGACCATTGGATATGAAAGAACAGTTTCTGCAGGTTCATTTGGAAAATATACTTCAAATCTGATCAAAAAATAGAACTTTTTATAGGAACGTTTAGCCGAGATTACTGAAGAGTAATCCCGGCTTTTTTTTACGATCTTCCTTGTATTAAATAATTTTTTCCGGTTTAGTATATTTTTAAATGGCTATCTTTTAAGAACTACTTGGTTAAGGTGTTTCTTATTAAATAAATAATCATTTGCATGTAGAATTAATTACTCAAAATCATCCCAATCAATATAAATCTTAGGTTATGATTAGTATAAGAGTAAATTATGAAAAAAGGCACAGAATTTTATATAGATAAGTTTCATTCCTAAACTATTTACATCATGCGATCAATCTGGACAGGTGCAATTGGCTTTGGCCTGGTAAATATTCCGGTAAAAATGTACAGTGCTACAGAAACAAGCAGCCTCGATTTGGATATGCTGGATAAAAAAGACCATGCACATATTAAATATCAACGCGTCAATGAAAATACAGGAAAGGAAGTAGCCTGGGGGAATATCGTAAAGGGGTATAAAGTAGATAACGATTATGTGGTGTTGGACGATAAAGATTTTGAAGCCGCTTCCGCAAAAAAGACAAAAACAATTGAGATTTCTGATTTTGTGAAGGAAGATGAGATTAGCAGTTTGTATTTTGATACACCTTATTACCTTGAACCCGATAAATCTGGCACACGTCCCTATAAATTATTATTGGATGCACTAAAGAAAACAAAAAAAGTAGGCGTAGCAACTTATGTGATGCGTAACAAAGAAGCTCTTGCCATTCTTCGTCCGGAAGGAAATGTGATCGTACTAAACAAGATCCGTTTTGAGCAGGAAATAAGAGATCCGGAGGAGTTGACACTTCCAAAAAATACAGAAGTAAAACCCGCGGAATTAAAGATGGCTATTTCGCTTATCGATCAGCTTACAGCCAAATTTGATATCAGTAAATATAAAGACACCTATAACGATCAACTTTTACAAGTGATTAAAGATAAATCGAAAGGTAAAAAAGTGAAAGCTCCGGAAATGAAAGTAGTACATAGCAAAGCAAAAGATCTGATGGAGCAATTGAAAGCAAGCCTTGATACAAAAAAGAAAAAAGCATCCTGATATGGCATTGACAAAATACAATAAGAAACGGAATTTTGAAGAAACTTCCGAACCCGAAGGGAAAGTGAATAAATCTGCCTCCAAACTCATCTTTGTGGTACAACGGCACAAAGCATCCCGTTTGCATTATGATTTCCGGTTGGAATTGGACGGTGTATTAAAAAGTTGGGCAGTACCAAAGGGCCCATCGCTCAATCCAAAAAATAAGCGCCTCGCCATGATGGTTGAGGACCATCCTTACGATTATAAAGATTTTGCAGGCATTATACCCGAAGGGAATTATGGAGCCGGCATTGTGGAGATATGGGACAAAGGAACTTATTCCGATATTGATAATTCAACTTTAAAAGACGCAGAGAAGAATTTGCGTAAAGGATTAAAAGCAGGCGATTTGAAAGTGAGGATGTTTGGAAAGAAGTTAAAAGGTGAATTCGTTCTGGTGAAATTGAAAAAGAGCGATAAAGAAGATAATAGCTGGCTTCTAATTAAACACCATGATGAATTTGCGACAGATGAAGATTATGACAGTGAGGAAGAAACGCCTGAAAATTCTCCTATAAATAAATGGCTGGAAGAAAATAAAACCGGTAAAAAAAAAGCCCTGAAAAAAGTGTCCCCAAAAAAAGTATTAAGCCCGCCGAAGAAATCCTCACCAAAGAAAGAAAGCTGACAACATTCATTAAAGCGATGTTGGCAAAAGAAACCTCCCAACCCTTTGATGATGCGGACTGGATCTTTGAAATGAAATGGGATGGTTATAGAGCAATTGCAGAGAAAAAAGGAGATAGTATTTCTTTGTATTCCCGGAATGGTTTAAGATTTAATGATGCTTATCCCATGGTGGTGGAACAACTCAAAAACATTTCCGGTGACGCGGTGTTGGATGGAGAAATAATCGTTCTGGATGATGAAGGGTTACCAAATTTTCAATACCTGCAAGGGTATGCTGAAAATCAACACCGGCCTATCCAATACCAGGTATTTGATTTGATTGAGTTGGATGAAAAAGATGTAACAAAACTTCCTCTTTTGGATCGTAAGGAATTATTGAAAAAATTACTGCCGGAAAATGAGGTGATCCGGTATTCTGATCATGTGGTTAAAAATGGCAAAGATTTTTTTAAATTAACCGGCCAGAAAAATCTGGAAGGTATTATGGCGAAGAAAGCAGATTCTTTTTATTACCCCGGGAAAAGAACGACTGAATGGCTCAAAATTAAGCACCACAAAACAATGGAAGCCATCATTGCCGGTTATACAGAACCAACCGGTTCACGGAAATATTTTGGCGCATTAATTCTGGCTTCATTTAAAAACGACAAACTAATATACATCGGACATACTGGTACAGGATTTAATGAAAGCTTACTAAAGGAAATTTATGATCTCTTACAACTGTTGGTGCAAAAAGATTCACCTTTTAAGGAAAAAATAAAAACCAATACACCAGTCACCTGGTTGAAGCCGGAAATAGTTTGTGAGGTAAAATATTCTGAAATCACAAAAGATGGAATCCTGCGCCATCCGGTGTTTTTACATATCAGGATTGATAAAAATAAAAATGAAGTAAAAATGGAAAGTTCAAAAGACATAAAAAAAAGCGAAAAAAAAGTAGACGAAAAGATCGGAGAGAAAGAAGCAACCCAAAAAACAGCTTCTGAAAATTCCTCAACGGTGCAAAAAGGAAACTCATCGAAAAACACGGCGAGTTTCACAACCAGGAAGGACGGGGAAGAAAGAGAATATACCTTCGGTAAAATCAAAGTGACCGTTACTCATCCGGATAAAATATATTTCCCGGAAGATAAAATTACCAAAGGTGATGTGGTGGATTATTATATCTCCATGGCTGATTATATTCTTCCGCATTTAAAGGGGCGTCCCCAGTCGTTATTAAGAAATCTGAATGGTATTCATGCAAAAGGATTTTTTCACAAGGACGCGGCTGAAAATGTACCTTCCTACATCAATAAAGTAATTGTTCATTCCGAATCCAATGACAAGGAAATTGATTATATCGTGTGTGATAATCTGGCGACACTGGTGTATATGAATAATCTTGGTAGTATTGAAATAAATCCCTGGCCGGCAACGGTAAAAAACCTGGAAAATCCGGATTACCTGATCATCGACATTGATCCTTCAGAGAAGAACACCTTTGACCAGGTAGTTGAAGCGGCACTAACGGTTAAGACTATTCTGGAGAAAGCCGGGGCCGATTCTTTTTGTAAAACCTCGGGCGCAACAGGGTTGCACGTATATGTGCCTACAGGAAAAAAATATTCTTTTGAGCAGGTGAAAGATTTTGCCCTGATTATTTGTACAATAGTGCAGGATCAATTAAAGGATTTCACTACGCTTGAACGGAGTTTAAGTAAGCGGAGCAATCAAAAGATCTATATGGATTATTTGCAAAACAGAAGAGGTCAAACGCTTGCTTCGGTGTATAGCTTGCGCCCAAAAGTAGGAGCAACGGTATCAACTCCTTTATTATGGGAAGAAGTGAAAAAAGGTCTTTCTCCAAAACAATTCACCATTCATAATATTAAAGAGAGAGTGGACAAAATGGGAGATCTTTTCAAAGGGGTTTTGGGTAGGGGAATAGATTTGAATAAATGTTTAAAGAATTTAGGAGAGTAGATGGGTTGTAGGTATTGGGTTGTAGGTTTTAGGTAGATCAAAAATCGTCAATCATAAATCGTAAATCGTAAATCGTCAGTCGTCAATCATCAATCTTCAATCATCAATCGTCAATCATCAATCGTCAATCATCAATCGAAAATCAACTTCCCAATCCTCCCTCCATTCCCTGCAAAAAAAACAGCATTTCCCTTCTTTGCTTTCCGTACTACATGAAAACTTTCAGTGCTGATTGGTTTCCAGTTTTTCCCATCGTCATTTGAAATATCCACACCGTTCAAGCCGCACGTGATCCAGGTGTTTTTAGATAAATATTCTACACAACTCCTATAACCATTTGGAGTATTTTCTGGAAATTGCCAGGTAAGTCCGCCGTCATTGGTGATCACGCAATTTTTCGTCGTGTCATCTTTTTTAGTGAAATCGCCACCCACCACGATCATTATTTTTTTATTTTTTACAGCAATGGAATTTGCTCCGGTGCTTTGCGTGCCTTGTATAATTGGTAAATGTATTTTTTGTTCACGAATGAATATATGAGAAGATAAACCACCGCTCACGAAAACCGCTTCTGATTTGGTCAGTTTCCGGATATTAGTGCCGCTACTGGCAAAACATGCTTCTCCACTATCTGCTACCGGTTTATTATTTTCGGGAATTGATTGCCAGGTTTTACCTCCATCAAAAGTTCTTCCAATAAAAAATCTGTCATTCATCGGATCACCAATAACAATTCCGCTCATGTCATTCCAGAACTCCATCGCATCCAGGAAAATTCCTGGTGTCTTATTTTCATAAACAGTTTTCCAGCTATCTCCGCCATCTGTAGTTCGTAAAATATAAGCAGGATCTGCTACGCCCATGATGACCGCGGTATTTTTATCAAATGCCTCAATGTCCCTGAAATCAGTTCTTTCAAATCCGGCTACTTTTATCCATTTCCAGGTGATACCACCATCAAAGCTTCTGCCCACAGTTCCTTTGGTGCCACTTACCCATAATACATGATCATCCACTACGCTCAATCCCCTGAAAGAAAGAGAATCTTCATGTAGTATTTTAATGGTTTGTGCAGATGTATATGTGGAAATAATCAGGAAGGCGAAGGCAAATAATAGCTTGTTCAAATTTGTATCTTTAATTTTATGTGATACAAATTTAACAAGTAAATCAATAATAGAATAGGGAGGTTTTGCCTTTAAATTTTTGTTGAAAGAAGTCGTTTCAGAAATCCTCCTTTTTTGCCTTGAGGATAAGTGCCATCCTGGTCCTGATCTGGTTTTTTAGCAATAAAGCTGGTGATACCAAATTGGATCGCAGTTCCGAGGGCTTTTTTCAAGATGCCGGCGGATTGTCCTACAATCATTTTGCGTGAAAAATAACCTGCTCCGAGGCCGACAGCTACTTTTAATAAATTGTGTTTTAGCGGAGTTGATTCCTGTACTTCGTGCAGGGTGTGCTTTAAAATATTCGCAGGTTTTAAATCATTCAGAAGCACACGGAAATCCACTTTGATATCCTCTTCCTGGATAAATCTTTGAGCTTCTAATCTTTTAATAGCAACATCTAAATCAGAGGTATTTGCAATCTCAATTAATTTATCTTTCGCTGTTTCTTCGTTCGACATGTGCTTTAAATTATACCTGTTTAATCAATAAAGTCTTTGATAAACTTATTACTTATAGGGGTTTTGAGCAATTTTGCTCTGCTTGAAAACATAACAAGCCCGATGAAAATATAAACAGCTGCCATGATAAAAAAACCTAAATAAGTGTGCCCAAGGGCGTTTCCTATTAGTAATGACAATGCTATAGTGATACATATAATCACCAATAAAAGCAGTATGACTAAAATAACACCTGAAATGATGGAAGATAAAATACCGGATACTTTGCTTATAGCTTTTAACTTAAATAAGTCCAGCCTCGTATCTCCGTAATCCTTCAGTTTATAAAATAGTTCCTCCACATTTGTTGTCTTATTATCCATGTTTTCTGTGTTTACCATCGGGCTTGTAAGTTGTTTTTAAATCTTCACAGGAAGATTTATGAATTAACCGGATTAGGGTTTCTAACATCGTTTTTCATTGCATTTGCTTTATCTTTTGCCTGATTAACCATGTCTTTTCCCGCATCTTTACCTTCAGCTACAAGACTGCTTAATTTGTCTTTTGCCGCATCGTATTTATCGGAAATAGTGTCTGAAATGTCGCCGTAAGTGCTTTTAACACTATCCGCCACATCAGATCCTTTCTCGGCTATTTTTCTTCTTGTTTCAGTTCCTTTATCCGGTGCGAATAAAATACCTAATACTGCGCCTGCCGCCGCTCCTGCAAGAACACTTGCTAATACTTTTCCTGAGCCCATAATTGTAAGATTTAATTATTAAAAAAAATGTTGTTTCTGCTTATAGTTTATAAAATATGCTGCCAAAGAAGCGCATGGTTGATTTATCATCACCAAATTGGCTGCTGCACAGGGTTTTAGTCAAATGGTTATTTTGTTAATAGGGTATTTTCTTATTTTATATATCTTAAAAATGTGTAAATAATTGCCCACTGTGCGGAACATATTTTGTTCTAAAAATACATTCTTTTCATGAATTAAAATAGTTCTTTGGTTCATAGCATTGATATTTGAAAACTGGCATAAAAATATGAAGGTGAATAAAATAAAAATTTAAT
>JBBSSE010000009.1:0-18422 GCA_038242375.1 Chitinophagales bacterium | reverse complement strand
GGTATGCCGATTTTGGAAGTAGAATTGGCCAAAACGGTGATCGTTAATAAGAGAAGTATGAAACCTGGCTATGCGGGTATTGAAAATGAATTGTTCTACCAGCCCAAAACCTCCATGCTTTTCGGCGATGCAAAAAAAGTGTTACAGGATATTTTAGTACAATTGAAGGAAGTTTAGTTCGGAGTTCGGAGTTCGGAGTTCGGAGTTCATAGTTAGGAGTTCAGAGTTCGGAGTTCGGAATTCAGAGTTCGGAGTTCGGAATTCGGAGTTAGTTTCGGAATTCGGAGTTAGTTGGGAGTTCGTAGTTAGGAGTTCGTAGTTCATAGTTCGGAGTTCGGAGTTTGTGGTTCCATCACGGTCGGTACGCTTGTATTTGTCGGACTGAACAATATTCTCTTCCATAAACATGCTTAATCAATGAATCGTTCAGATTCCAAAGGTTCTGACTCTGGTCTTCATAAAAAAAGACAGATATTTCTATTCATTAAGTTTTCGAATTCATTTAATACCTAAACCAGGAAGCAGGATTGTGGTCTTATGGCGAAAAATAATCTATAAAGGTTGAAGGATGGAAAAATATAAAAAACTTCAACTAAACTCAGGTCACCGTCCTTAATTTTATCAAAACACATAAAGGTATTTTGTAAAAAGATGTATTTGACATAGACTTCAAATTAATTAAACTGTATTTAACCTTCATAGCATATTTAAACCTGATGCCCCAACCTTATTGACCTATTTGGTTTTTGTTTAAAAATCATATTGTATTAATTGCAGCATCTTTTCCAAACTTTCCAAAGGTTTTGGAGTTTTTCACTGATTCCCTGTTACTGACTTCGGACTGTTGGAAAGTACACAAGACTTAATCCAACCGGAAGTTATAGAACAGTTTGTAGTTTTAGTGCTCACAGCTCACAGCTCGAAGTTCGAAGCTGCTCACCTCTACCCATAAAAAAACCCGCACATTGTGCAGGTCTTTTTTCAAAATATAAATGAATTCTTATTTGCCACTTGTCTTTTTAGGTGCAGTTTTAGCTGGAGCATTTGCAGGAGCAGGAGTATTTGCCAAAACTTCTCCTTTAAAACTCAGAAATTTCACATCAGTTGCATTCGCAAATTTTACAGTTATCTGCTTACCTATGGGTCCCAAATCAGCTGCATTGAAAATAGCTTTAATATAACCAGTCTTGCCAGGAGCAATAGGTGACTTGGTATAATCAGCAACTGTACAACCGCAAGATGGATTTGCCTGGTCAATAATTAAAGGCTCATTACTGATATTTGTAACAATAAAAGTTGCTGTAGCCGGTACGTTTTGTTTAATTTTTCCAAAATCAAATGTTTCTAAATTGAATTTTGCAACTTCATCTGCTTTTTTTTGGGCAAAAAGAGACGTAGAGGTAAGAACTAAAACGGCTAATAATAAATTTCTCATGGTTTTATACTTTTTTAAGTGTTGTTTTTTTTATAAAATTAATATTATTTCTGTTGATTCAATGACTTAATAATGTTATTTTCCGGTGCAGGGGAAACAGGTGTTTTCCAAACTTCCCCCTTCACATGTATTTCCTTTGTCAGATTCCCATTATAAACAATTGAAACCGGTTTGTCAAATGGCCCTTCCGCGGCGGAGTTGTACCCGACAATAATTTTGCCCGATTCTCCCGGCTTTATGGTTTCCTTGTCCCAGACAGGCGTTGTACATCCACAACTCGCATTTACATTATTCAATGACAAAGGTACCTTACCTTTGTTGGTGAAAACGAATGTATGCGTTACAGGCTTTCCTTGTGGAATTTTTCCGAAATCGAAGACGTCCTCCTTAAAAGACAATCCTTCTTCAGGAATGGCGGATTCTGCTACAAGTGGAGCATTCGGCGAGGCAGTTCTTGAATCCTTATCCTTACTGCTTTCTGTAGTTTTTGCCTGGGCACTGACACTTATAGAAATGATAAAACAAGAAATAAAGGTGAAAAATCGGTTCATTTTTAATACATTTAAACGGTCTCAAAGATAGTAAAACGAAAGAAATGGTTGCAAATTGTAACCGCTTGCATAGATTTTTAACATTCATCAAACAGAATTAATATTTTTGCAGTTATGGATAACAACCAAATCAATGAAAATGACCTTCTGGAAAACCTTTCCTTTGATAATTTCAAAAAAGAAGTACTCAAAGATTATAAAGTTGTCTGCATAAGCAGGGAAACGAGCCTTTTGGCAAGGAAGGAGGTTCTTACAGGTAAGGCAAAGTTTGGAATATTTGGAGGAGGAAAAGAGGTGGCACAGGTAGCAATGGCAAAGTTTTTTCAGCCGGGAGATTTCCGTTCAGGATATTATCGTGATCAGACATTTATGTTTGCAAATGGACTGGCAACAGTAGAGCAATTTTTTTCTCAATTATATGCGGATCCCGACTTAAAAAATGACCCGTTTAGTGCAGGCAGGCAAATGAACGCTCATTTTGCTACAAGGTTTGTAGATGACAATGGCGAATGGCTGCCGCTTGCACATAAGAAAAATATTTCAGCAGATATCGCACCAACAGGCGGACAAATGCCTCGCGCTCTTGGCCTCGCATTCGCTTCTAAGATTTTCAGGAAAGTACCCGAATTACAGGAATTTACTAATTTAAGTGACAATGGAAATGAAGTGTGTTTCTGCACTATTGGAGATGCGTCCACTTCTGAAGGACATTTTTGGGAAACCATGAATGCAGCAGGTGTTTTGCAAATTCCGCTGGCTGTTTTTGTGTGGGATGATGGCTATGGTATTTCCGTTCCAAAAGAATACCAAACCGTCAAAGCATCCATTTCAGAAGCATTAAGTGGTATGCAAAAAGAAGAGGATACGAATGGCATAAATATTTACAAATTAAAGGGCTGGGATTATGCCGGCATGTGCGAAATCTTTGAAAGCGCTATCCGGAATATCCGGGAAACACAAACGCCCGCCTTATTTCATATTGAAGAACTTACCCAGCCACAAGGCCATTCTACTTCGGGTAGTCATGAACGGTATAAATCTACAGAAAGACTTAACTGGGAAAGAGAATGGGATGGTAAAAAACAAATGCGTGAATGGATGATCACAAATGCGCTTGCCGATGAAGAAGAATTAAATGTAATAGAAAAGGAAGCGAAGGACCTCGTAAAAGAAAGCCGCAGGTCTGCCTGGGAAAAATTTACCACGCCTATCAAGAAGCAGGTGAATGAAACAATCAGCCTGTTAGAAAACTATTCGGGTACTCCGCAGAATAAACAAATGATCAACGGCTTTATCAATAAGTTGAAAACAAATCGCGATCCTTTGAGAAGAGATGTGATGAAAGCCTTATCAACTATTGTAAACAAAGCAGGAAAAGATGCATCTATTGGGGAAATAAAAACGTATTTCCATAAAATAACGGAGGAGAACAAAGAATTATTCAACAGCCATTTATATAATGAGGGCGCTAAATCTACATTGAAGGTTACAGCTACTGCGGCTCAATACTCCTCAGATAATAAGAAGGTCAATGGTTTCGAATTATTGAATAAATACTTCGACCAATTATTTGAAACGAACAAAAAAGTAATTGCCTTTGGGGAAGATTTAGGGGGAATTGGAGATGTGAACCAGGGATTCAGTGGCTTGCAGGCAAAATACGGCAAGGACAGGATTTTCGATACAGGTATTCGTGAACTCACTATTATGGGTCAAGGCATTGGTCTTGCTCTTCGCGGATTGCGTCCAATTGCGGAAATTCAATATTTGGATTATTTACTTTTCGGATTACAACCTTTGAGCGACGATGTGTGTACGACACATTTCCGGACAAAAGGTCAACAAAGTGTTCCGCTAATCGTACGTACAAGGGGACATCGACTCGAAGGAATATGGCATAGCGGATCTCCCATGGGTGTCATTATTAACGCTCTTCGCGGAATGTATGTTTGCGTTCCAAGAAATATGACGCAGGCTGTTGGTTTGTACAACACTCTTTTAAAGGGAAATGATCCGGCAATCATGATTGAATGCTTGAACGGATATCGTTTAAAAGAATTATTACCTTCAAACCTCCTCGAATATACCATTCCATTAGGTACACCGGAAGTTATAAAAGAAGGAACCGACATCACGATGGTTTCTTATGGATCTACATTAAGAATCGTTATTGAAGCTGCGGATGATCTGGACGCACAAAATATTAGCTGCGAGATTATAGATGTACAAACTTTATTGCCGTTCGATATTCATCATACAATACTGGATTCTTTAAAAAAGACCAATAGAATTGTTTTTATAGATGAAGATGTTCCGGGTGGGGCAGCAGCGTATATGTTTAACAAGGTGATGGAAGAACAAGGTGGCTACAAATGGCTTGATGTAGCTCCGCGAACGTTAACAAGCAAGGCGCACAGGCCTTCTTATGGAAGTGACGGGGATTATTTTAGTAAACCAAATGTGGAAGAAGTTATCAATATAGCCATGGAAATGATGGCTGAATAAAAATAAAAATGAACAAGACGAATTATATTCTTACAAGTGAAGAACGGAATTTTTTACAGCAGTGGAAAGACCAAAAAAGTGGACCAAAATGGAAATTTTATGCCTTGTTTTCGTTGGCATGGTCCGTGGTTTCTTTTTTACTGATCTTCTTTTTTTCCAAATTATTTACCAATCTCTGGGAAACAGGCGGACCGGATTTAATATACGCCATCATTGCCGCATCGATCATTAGTGGAGTTGTATCTACCCACTACATGTATGTATCCAACGAACGGAAATACAAACGGATCATATTAAAAGTGAAGCAGAACGATAATTAATTTATAAGCTTGCATCATCTTTTCCGGTGATGTGCTCAATAATTTTTTTAGCATGCTCTCTTGAGTTTTCTATAAAGAAAACGTGGGTATTTAGCCCGCCACAAATGACTCCTGCCAGGTAAATTCCTTTTACATTGGATTCATAATTATTCTCATTATAGGATGGAGTGCAAACTCCGTCCCCGGATATTTTTATGCCCATGCTTTTTAGAAAAGCAAGGTTCGGCTGGTAGCCCGTCATGGCTAAAACCCAATCATTTTTTATGGTCACTATTCCGCCCGGAGTCAAAACATCCACTTCTTTTTCGCGGATTTCTTTTATTTCAGAATTAAAAAAGGCTTTTATAGATCCTTCTTTGATCCGGTTTTCAATATCAGGTTTTACCCAATATTTTACCCTGTCACTGATTTCGCTTCCGCGGATAACCATCGTTACTTCCGCGCCTTTACGCCAGGTTTCCAGCGCAGCATCTATGGCTGAATTTGCCGCACCTATCACCAATACTTTTTGAAAAGCATAATAGTGCGGATCATCGTAATAGTGTTTCACTTTCGGAAGTTCTTCTCCTTTGATGTTTAAAAGAAAAGGGATATCGTAAAATCCGGTAGCTATAATGATATTCTCACATTCGTATTTGGAAAGAGATGTGGTGATTTCAAATATCTTTTCAGCCTGTTTTTTCACTTCTTTCACTTCTTCAAACAAATGGATATTTAAATTAAAAGATGTTACTATCCGCCGGTAATATTCCAATGCTTCACTCCTTACAGGTTTTACATGATTGCTTACAAAGGGTACTCCGCCAATTTCCAGTTTTTCGCTTGTGCTGAAAAAAGTCATGTTTACCGGGTAGTTGAATAAAGAATTCACCAGGGTTCCTTTTTCTAAAATGACATATTTTAAACCGGCTTTCTTAGCTTCTATTGCTGCGGCTAATCCGATAGGTCCACCGCCAATGATAATTACATCGTAATAAGTTGTTTCCATTCATACAAAGTTAGGAAGTGGAAAATGAAAAGCATTAAATGATAAATTTCCAGTCGTTTCTTTTTTAAAATAAAAGGTTCAAATTCTAATTTTAAAAGGAAATCTGAACATCCGAAGAATAAAAAAAGCCGCTTAAAAAGCAGCCTTTTAAAATATAAATTCCCCAATTCTTATCTCATCAAATACATTTTTCCATATCCTTTGGTGAAATACTTATCTGTTTTATCTCCATCGGCAGTGTATTTATCCAATGATTTTCCATCAAGATTGGTCAATACCCGGTAGAGGTAAACACCATTGGCTAATTTTTGTCCGAACATATCTGTACCGTCCCATTTAAATTCTGTAATATTTCTGCCGATGTGTAACGGCCCTAATTCCTCCTTTGTTATTTCCCGCACAACTTTCCCTGTTACGGTTAATATTTGTATACGGATATTCTGAGGCACCACGGAACCTGTAACCGTGAATACAAAAGCAGTTGAGGTAGTGAACGGATTCGGATAATTCAATAAATTAGAGATCATCGGTTTGCTGATAACCCTGAATTTCACATGGTAATCCAACTCGCCTGCTTTATTACCAACCACATCTTTTCCGGATACGATCAATTCGTACTCACCGTCATTTCCGGAAAGTTGCGGAGAAAAATCAATCGTGGCTGTATTATCTCCCTGTCCAGGATCCGGTGGTGTAAACCTCATCGTATCATTATCAAAATAATGTGCCCGCATGCTGCCATCCGGATACCTTATCTGCACTTTAAAAAGAGACGTATCATTCAACGCCATGAATTTACTTTCATCCTTTAACTTAATAAGGATATGTGGCCTGGCTGAAACGATATCGCTGTTTAAAATATGCACACCATCGAACGTTACGTCCAGAAGAGGATTAAAATTATCAGCTTTTACATAGAATCTTTTATACAGAAAATTATTGTAATGATACTCTTCCGGTTGATCATTATCCGGGTTAAAATCCACATAGAGCGTATTATCTCCGTTGAATGTTTTCGTATTTATCGGAAATTTAAACATGATCGTGTCACCCGAAATAAGCGGTTTTTGACGCAACACGGGTAATAAATGTGTGACATTATTTTCATCAATCACAGATAATTTCACTTTTAAACTATCGAAAGATGGAATGCTGATATTTTTAAATGCCACTCCAAAATTTAATGTTTCTCCCTGCTCTAAAGTATCCTTGGCCAGGAAAAATAAATTTGGTGTTAAAGCGCCTTCCGGAGGAGATATATAGTTCAGTCTCCAGTACGATAATTGATAGGGCGTTACGGTTTCCCTATCCAGGTTGCGCATTTTCAATTGAATAAATGGATATTTTTCTGCACTTACCGAAGAAATATCAACATCCTGTTGACTTTTATCTATATTAAAAAGGAGGGTTTCAATTCCATTATAATCAATGCCGATAATTTGTACTGTAGGCTTATCCTGGGAGTTTGGTTCAAGGCTTATTCCACGCCAATGCATTTCTTTCCACTCTACCGAAGGTCCGAATTTCGGAGAAGTTATGTATCCTAAAGAATCATTTGATAAATAGGGCTTCGTTATATGCAGCCTGTCGTAAATTCCCTCAGAAAATTCGATCACAGGATCAAACTCCGGATTATTTTTTTGATATAAAAATATAAATGCCCGCGGGCGGTCAAAGGAATCGATTGAGTAAAATCCTTGTGATTTCAAAGCATGATACAGGGAATTTCCTGATCCAAAAGAAGACGTGTCCGCCTTCCACGTATCAGCATAGGTATTTTCCTGTATGAAACGTCCTGCCATCATTCTGGTCACAACAATGAAATTATCCGGAACAGAATCTTTGAGAAAATTCATAGCGGCCTTTCGCTGGTTTTGATCGAGGATATTAAATTGGAAAGTAGCTTGTGTTTTCTCCTGACAAGTAGGCTGACTTCCAAATCTACCCGGTTCATTGACATTATTATTTACCCATGGTTTCAGACTAATCGGATCTACTACAGAAAAAGATATCATCGAAAATGAGCAGAAACCACGCGTAAAGTCAGATCCGTTTATTTCAATGGTTACGTCACCGTTACTTCGTGCGCCTGATGCCCAAACCGCGTTTCTAACTTCTATTAAATTGAGCAATTTTGAAAATTCCCATTTCCTGTCTGGGGTAAGCTTAATATTTTGCGTGTCAGAGGCTAATTGCTGATAATAATGAGACTGATTTGCTCCAAGAGAACTATTGGCGAGGTAAACAAAAGAAGATTGATTCCAATGATAATCTTCCGGTAAGCCTGAAGCCGGCTTTACGGCTACTCTCCAATAATAAACAATATTGTCCTGGTAATTAAAACCTGGATCAAACTCCAAAACCCCACCCGTTGAATTGATTTCACGCGTTCTTTTAAAAGAAGAATTGAATAACTGGGTTGTATCTATTTCCATTACGTAAGCCTTCGCTGCGCTGAAAGGATCCGCAGTGGAGGCAAACAGTTTCTGATTTGCAACATTCACGATCGCAAAGTTCCCGGGGTATGCAGGGCGCGCCTCATCTTCAAAAATGTACACTTCCTTCACGATCGTATTATTCGATTCAGAAAGTTCAGATACATTATTATCAGCGTCTATTGTGATGGTTAATTTATTTAAACCTTTATCCCTCGTAGAAATAATTGGAACCAGGATTCTGATTGAATCCACATAATTGATTCCCCGGATCCGTTTGTTCAAAATCGTTTCGGTCTTTCCATTCGGATATGTTCTCTTTACCTGGAAAGTGATTGAATCACTTACGGCCTTACCAATATTATATGCTTTGGCATCCAAAACAAAATGAGATTCTGAGATAGAGATGAACGAAGGATTAATTTTTATCAGTTTATCTTCAATCACATAATCCGGTTTGGCATGAGGATTCAGGAGGATCGCCGGATCGCCGTGCAAAGTCATTTCCTCAAAATCAGCTCTTGTGAAAAAATCCATGTTCGGATTGTTTCCTCCAACTTTCCGGATGGTATTTTTCTGGTGCTCCCCAATGGACAAACCATAATTATCCCGAACGGCATCTTTGAAGAAAGCCATATTATAATCATGAAGCTGTGGCGGAATTCCATAATGTGTACTTGCATAAAATGCGATACTTCCCCTGTTAGGTGCAAAAGTAAAATCTTCCGAAATAGTCATATTGTTTTGCAGGATGCGGGAGGAGTCCATAATGTAATTATTTCCGGCCGTGCATCCACTCACCATAAAAAATGGATATTTTCCGGGATTATCATATGAAAGTGGACTGCTTAGATTAAATCCGAGCACATTGGCTGAAGAGTGCCCAAAATAACTAATGATGCTGATGCCATCTTTAAAATACTGTTCAATTTTTTGGCTGGAAATCAACTGAACGGATGAGTTGGTGGTTTTAACAAACAAATCGACATTTCCACCATAAAAAGTATCCGCAAGAATCGATTTGTAATTATTCATGTATAATTTAAAATTGTTGCTTTCCGCTTCATCACTACCACCAACGATCTGAATTATATTTTTCATCCAGAGTTTATTATCCAATGTGTGTTCCTCGCTTTTTTGTTTTAACTCGTACTCCTTTATCTTACTTAGATAATGACCGACCTCATCACCGTTTACAGCGGATAGACGTCCGATAGGAACTGTAGGTTCAGCACTGCCGTAAGGTGCTGAAAGCAGCACATCCGAAGCAGGATATCCGAATGTAGGAACGAGGTTTAATTTGTCGGCAAACGGGCTGTTCTGTTTTAAAATATATTCATCATAAGTGACACCTTTTCCTACGAGAAATACAAATTTTGGTTTAACATTGAACCTGGTGGCAACATATTGAATATACTCTTTGATGGCAGAAGGATGTTTTTTGATGCCATAGGCAAACTGATCAACCAGTTCATCAATATCCACCACCTTTGCATGGTAGTTCCCCCCTTCCGCTGACTCCCGGTATTGCCTGTACAAATCCACATTGTTTTTGCCATCGGAAGCAGCAAAAAGGGCTTTATTACTGATAATTAAAAAATCACCCTGGTTGGCGGGGTCCAAAAAATTCACAAAGGTTTTTTTCTGAAAAGCAATTACCGGGGCCGAAATAGAATTGGCGACATTCAATAACTGATACTTTTGAGCTACCCCTGCAGCCGGTAATAAAAACCGGATCTTTCCCGGAACGGAAAGGATATCGCCCTTATATCTTTTTAAAGAAGTGAGGTCAAGAAGTACAGGTGCAGTGCCATCGGTTTTAAAATTCTCTATTTGGATTAATTTTTCTGTAGAGGAAGCCGGTAATTCAAAAGAAAATTCATTTAGGTTATTAAAGTTCCACCGGCTGGGATAGGTGAATTCAAAATTTGAAACTACGCTACGGTCTGTTTGAACCGAAGAGGTACTTTCAAAATAAAAACGCACATAATCCGTATGCACATTCAGGCTTTGCGGAATGTTTTCGATTGTCTTTTTTACGATGCCAAAGTAAGGCAAGGGCTGTTCGTAAATATAGGTATTGTTGTATTTTACCTGGATATTTCTGCTGTTGAACGCCGAACCGCCCATAGCAAAATTCAATTTCCCTGCAGGTCCGCCAACATAGATGTTTAATCCTGTCAGTAATATGGAGACAGGCCTGATTGGAAGCACTTCTGTACTGGACCAGCCTTCTCCTGCATCGTAGGAAGATGAATAAATTACTACAGTTCCCGCGGGAAGGCCATAGCCCGGATTTAATTTTGTTTTAAAATAATGTCCCCGCTTATTCATGAAATATGGCTCGGGGGTAAGTGCAGAACCGCTGCTATTATTAGTGGCATCCTGAAAGCGTAAATTATTTCCGGCAGGATTAACAGTTAAAAAATAGGCAGCCGTATCGGTTTGTATGCTGTATTTATCTGATAGTTGAAAATCCGGTGTGCGGTAAAGTTTTGTATCCATTTTCCCGTCATT
The DNA here is from genome assembly GCA_038242375.1 of Chitinophagales bacterium. Taxonomy (GTDB): domain Bacteria; phylum Bacteroidota; class Bacteroidia; order Chitinophagales; family Chitinophagaceae; genus Ginsengibacter. The sequence continues at coordinate 7,671 of JBBSSE010000009.1, read as the reverse complement.
CATTCTACCCCAAAATTCAATGTAGTCAGAGGAACCTAAAATACCGGAAGGTTTGGTTGTGTAAAGAATTTGTTCCTCTCCATTTCTCCACAATTGGAATTGTTCCGCAGGAATATTTCCTAACCCTAACCCATTTAACGTGGATTGAGAGATCCGGTACAGGCTATCTTTCCCCACCTGGAATTTATAATAGGTCTTGCCAAAATCTACCCAATTATTGGAAGACTGCGCATACCCCGTTGAGTAAGCCAATACAAATACAAATAACAGCAATCTTTTCATGAAATACCTTTGAATATAATTAATTTTCCTTTCTGTTTAAATCCACTCTCAACGAAAAAATATGCGTGTATAAAGGATTGGATTGATTCGCAAGATTTGAAAATGCATAATCAATACACACATTATTTATTTTAAAACCAGCACCTAATGAAGGCTGGTATATCCATACTTTTTTCTGGTTCAATGTGTCTTCATCCGCAAGTGCTTTTTGAAAATTGTAAATGCCTGCGCGAACAAAGAACACATCCTTTATAGATGCTTCCAATCCCGCATGCGGATCCATACTAATTGGGTCAGCGCTGAATACTGTATTTCGTTTTCCGTCAAAAGTAAAGTCCATGTTGGCTTCCAGCAAGAGATTTACTGATTCCCCTAATTTAAAGTTATAGGAAGATCCTATAATTAATCTCGGGGCCGTCATTTCTGTGGATTTCACAGGAATATCATTTTTTGTCAGGTAAAGAACTTCCTTTTCCTTTTCGTCAAAATTAAATGACCATGCATTAAAAGTAGTGGTGATATCCCTGGCGACGATGCCTAATGACCACCGGTTTTTTTGCATTTTAAATCCGGCATCAATTCCAAATCCCCAGGCATTGGCAAAATGCCCAACTTTACGATGAATGACTTTTGCATTTACTCCAAAACTTGTTTTTACATCTTCTTCATCTTTTATTTTTTGAGCAAAAGAAAAAAGAAACGCATAGTCCGCGGAAGAAAAGGTGGTAATATTGCCATAATTTATACTGCCGTCCGGCTCTACCAAAAAAAGCGTATTTGGTATATCATCTATCCCGAAACGAAGCACAGATAATCCTAAGGTTCGTTTATTATTACTAACCGGGATGGCAATACTTCCGAAATCATATTTCCCGATATTATCAAAATAACTGGCATGCATCAATGAAATTGAAGGAGCATCCTGCACACCTGTAAGTCCTGCCGGATTCCAATAACCCGCTGTTCCATCCGACACTGAGGCGACTTGTGCTGCCCCCATTCCTAAACCTCTCGCGCCTGCGCCAATATTTAAAAACTCATTCGAGTATTTTCTAAATTGAGCAGAGCAAAGCCCGGGAAGAAGTAATAAGGCGATGAATTGTGTAAGGGGGCGAATTCTCATGTGTGAAATAAATCTATTTATTTTCTGAAATACAACAGTACTGGCAATTAAAAACGGAAGTAAGGTATTAATATTGTTCTAAATATTCTCATTTTCCTATAAAAATAAAGGAAGAAAATATTGTTTATCCTACTGTTTATTTTGGAAAATTACTCTAAATAAATAACAAGGGAAGCGCTTACACAGATAACCTATGTTGACACGCTTATATTTATTAAAATATTCATATATATCCAACGGTTTTAAGTTCGATGTAAGTAGAAATAAAATTGATTCTTTGGTATAAATTCAAACCAAATAAAAATAGAATAGTCATTTTCCCAATTGGTTCTTAATTTTGCAGCATTTATGGAAAATTTAATAGCAGAATTATCATGGCGCGGCCTTGTTCAGGATATGATTCCCGGAACAGAAGAACAATTGGTTAAAGAGTCTACCTCTGCCTATGTTGGATTTGACCCAACAGCAGATAGTTTACATATCGGTAGCCTGATACCCATTATTTTATTGAAGCATTTTCAAAATTATGGCCATAAACCCTTTGCCCTCGTTGGCGGAGCCACCGGCATGGTGGGTGACCCGACGGGTAAAAGTGAAGAGCGGAAATTAATAGGTCCGGAAACATTGAGCAAAAATGTGGAAGGAATAAAAAACCAGCTTTCAAAATTTATTGATTTTAATTCAGGTCAGCCTAATAGCGCTGAAATGATCAATAATTATGATTGGTTCAAGGATATTTCTTTTTTGGATTTTATAAAAGACGCAGGTAAACATATCACCATCAATTATATGATGGCAAAAGACAGTGTGAAAAAACGCCTTGAAAGTGAGAACGGAATGAGTTTTACAGAATTTTGCTACCAACTTATGCAAGGATTTGATTTCTATCATTTATTTGTAACTAAAAACATCAAATTACAATTTGGGGGAAGCGATCAGTGGGGAAATATCGTAACGGGAACAGAACTTATCCGACGGAAAAGTGGGGGAGATGCTTTTGCATTCACCTGTCCGCTCTTAAAAAAAGCAGATGGCAATAAATTTGGCAAAAGTGAGAAGGGAAATGTTTGGCTTGACGCAGAAAAAACGTCACCTTATACTTTCTTCCAATTCTGGCTCAATACGGCGGATGCGGATGCGGAAAAGTTTTTAAAGATCTTCACATTTTTAAAGCAATCCGAGATCGAAGAATTAGTAAAAGAACATACAGGAAACGAACATTTACGGATCCTTCAGAAAAGATTGGCAGAAGAAGTTACGTGCTTTGTTCACTCGAGGAAAGAATATGAATTTGCCCTGAAAGCCTCTTCCATCTTATTCAGTAACGATACAGCGGAAATTTTAAAAGAATTAAACGAGCAGCAATTACTACAGGTAATGGATGGTGTACCTGCTATAGAAATCAGCAAAGATCAAATTGAAAATTCAGATCTGATCACTCTTTTAGCTGATACCAAAATATTTTCAAGCAAAGGGGAAGCTAAGAAAATGCTTGCAGGCGGTGGCGTTTCCATTAACAAAGAAAAAGTGTCACCCGCAGATGAAAAAATAAATGAAAGCCAGTTATTAAATGGAAAATATTTATTGATTCAGAAAGGGAAGAAAAATTACTATTTGTTGATTAGCTTATAGTTTATAGTTTATAGTTGGGGGTTCACAGCTAACAGCTAATAGCTCTCATACCCCTCCACAACTTTTAAATGATTTTTCGATTCATGTTTGGTCATATATTCTTCCATATCCGGAACAAAAACCCTTTCTTGTGCCAGGTATCCATTTCCTTGTTGACAAAAATGGACTTTTATATTTTCCACACTGATGGGATTTCCATCAGGTATATCTGCTATATTATTATGAAGAATCGAATGGCCGTCAATTATCATGACTAATCCGCTTCCAATAGCTTCCATGATGTTTCCTTCCCGGATAAACATGCCGGTATCTTCTCCTAATCCGATACCGATTGCCGCAGGATTACTTGCTATTGCCTGAGCCAGCCGTCCGAATCTTCCACGCTTTTCAAAATGACTGTCAAATATAACATCACCCATAAATCCCAATCCGGTGGTTATTTTTACCTGGCCTTTTAAATGAGCTGTGCTTGCATTTCCTTCATAGATCATAGTATTGCTCATGGCCATAGCACCCGCGGAAGTGCCGGCTACCGTAAAGTCTGTTTCGAGGTATCGTTTTATGATAATTTCCAGTAATTCTGTTCCACCGAAAGTAGCAGATAAACGCAATTGATTACCTCCGCTAAACATAACAGCATCGCAGCTTTGTATCCGTTCAATATATTCACGTTTCATCGCATCCGCCCGATTACGTATGGGAAGTATGCCCACATTGGTACAACCTATTTTGCCAAATGCGTCCAGGTAATTATCGCCCACCTGGTTGGGGATCATAGAAGCTGTTGTGATGACCTCCATCCTAATATCGGGGCCTCCGGCCTCCTTTACAATTCTTTTTAAGATTCCCAGTTCGAAGAAGTTTAGATTATTTCGAACAATTTCTCCTTTTTCAAGATCAACGCCTTTATCTTCTGCGCCTCCTATTGCAAATAGTTTTCCTTGAGGTAATAGCATGGATTCGATTTTGATTAAACAGCGGCACCCTGAAATTATAAGTTTTACTTACTCAGGTATTAATTTTGCACCTTTACTGCCAAAATTTATATTATTACAAAGTTAACGCAATATAAAGAAAGACATTGCTTAATATTAATTCAATTTTTTTTTAGGAAACAAATTTTCTACCTTACACCTTATAAATCCCCCTTCTTAAAAATTTTTCTAATCTTAATCAAGCACCGGTTTTTTATGAGAATTACAGATATAAAGATATTACGCGGCCCTAATTATTGGAGTATCCGTCGCCCAAAATTAATTCAGATGACATTGGATCTGGAAGAAATGGAAGAACTTCCCACCAATAAAATTGAGGGTTTTCAAGAGAAATTGGAACAGATGCTTCCCACTCTGTATGAACATCGTTGTAGTGAAGGTGTTCCCGGCGGTTTTTTTAGCCGGGTAAAAGAGGGTACCTGGATGGGCCATGTAATAGAACATGTAGCTCTTGAATTACAAACCCTTGCCGGAATGGATATGGGATTTGGACGCACAAGAGGCACCGGGAAACCGGGGGAATATTTTGTTGTATTCGATTATATGGAAGAAGAAGCCGGTGTATTCGCTGCCAAATCTGCCTTTAATCTTGTTAAGCACATATTGGATAGTGCTTCTCCTTACAACCTTGATGAGGATGTTCAGCAGATGCGGGTGATCAGGGAAGATACAAGGCTCGGGCCTTCTACCGGAAGTATTGTGGAGGAAGCAGTAAGAAGAGGAATTCCATATATACGGTTAAATAAACAAAGTTTAGTTCAGTTAGGCTATGGCGTGTATCAAAAAAGAATTCGCGCGACTATTGCAAGTACTACTTCCTGCATAGCTGTGGATATTGCCGGCGATAAAGAAGAAACGAAAAACTTATTGGCGGCAGCAGAAATTCCTGTGCCAAAAGGATGTTTGCTTTATATGGACGATACGGCAGAGGTTGGTGTAAGATCTGTTGGATTTCCAATGGTTATGAAACCTTTAAATGCAAATCATGGCAGGGGAATCACCACAAATATTACCACGGTAGAACAAGCAGAAACTGCTTTGCAGGATGCCAGGCAACATGGAAGACATGTTATCTGTGAAAAATATATAACCGGTTATGATTTTAGAGTATTGGTAATCAATTATAAATTTGTTTGTGCCGCGTTGCGAACTCCTGCCTCCGTAATAGGTGATGGATTAAATACGATTCAATACCTGGTGGACCGTGAAAATGAAGATCCAAGAAGAGGTTATGGGCATGAAAAAGTGTTAACGCAAATAAAGGTAGATGGATATACAAAAAAGATGCTGGATGAAAAGGAATATACGCTCGAAACCATTCCGCCAAAAGGGGAGTTAGTTTATTTAAAACCTACGGCTAATTTATCTACGGGAGGTACTTCAAACGATGTGACAGATGTCGTGCATCCGGTAAATATTTTTATGGCTGAAAGAATTGCCAAAATTATCGGCCTGGATATTTGCGGAATTGACATCATGGCGAAAGACCTTAAAACTCCCTTATTTGAAAATGGCGGAGCGGTGCTGGAAGTAAATGCCGCACCGGGTTTCAGAATGCATGTGGAACCTTCGGTTGGTATCCCAAGAAATGTAGCTGAACCTGTAATTGACATGCTTTTCCCGAGAGGTCATTTTGGTAAAATACCTATTATAGCTATCACGGGCACAAACGGTAAAACTACCACCAGCCGGCTGACAGCACATATTTGCCGGAGTGGGGGATACAAAGTAGGTTTCACCACCTCCGATGGAGTTTACATTCAGAATCAATTAATGATGCGGGGTGATTGTACAGGACCAAGAAGTGCGGAGTTTGTACTGAAAGATCCTACCGTAGATTTTGCGGTATTGGAATGTGCCAGGGGTGGAATTTTAAAAAACGGGCTTGCCTTTAAAAAATGCAATATTGCTATAGTCACCAATATTAGTGCAGACCATATTGGTCTTGGAGGTATTGAGTCGATCGAACAAATGGCGAAAGTAAAAGCCGTCGTTCCTGAAACCGTGATCCGGTCCGGTTATTCTATCCTGAATGCAGATGATGATTTGGTATATGCAATGAGAAAAGACCTCAATTGCAATATTGCCCTTTTTAGCATGGATGAAAATAACAAAAGGATTAAGGCTCATTGCAATCGCGGAGGAATAGCTGCTGTTTATGAAAATGATTATGTAACGATCATGAAAGGAACCTGGAAAATCAGGGTAGAGAAAGTTACAGATATTCCAATCACATTTGGCGGAAAAGCTGTTCATAATATCATGAACGTTCTTCCATCCGTACTAGCTTGTTACCTTAGTGATATGGGCCTGGAGAATATTAAACTTGGCCTTCAAACATTTATTCCATCACCCGTACAAACTCCCGGAAGATTAAATTTATTTGAGTTTAAAAATTTCAAATTCCTCGTGGATTTCGCGCATAATCCTGCCGGATTAAATCTGTTATGTGATTTTGTAAATAAATTAGACAGCACGTATAAAGTAGGAATTATTAGTGGAACCGGCGACCGGCGCGATGATGATATCAAAGAGATCGGACGTATAAGTGCCCGTAATTTTGATGAAATTATCATACGGCAGGATAAAAATATGCGTGGCCGTACTCCGGAGGAAATCGTTGATTTACTGGTAGAAGGTATTCATGAAGAAAAAGGACATGATATACCGATTACGGTTATTCATAAAGAGAAAGAGGCTATTATGTATGCATATCAGAATGTAAAACCCGGTGCACTCATTACCATCATGTGTGATGTGGTACCGGATGCACTCAATTTTATTAAGCATTTAAAAGAAGAAGAAGAGAAGGAAGCATAGGTTTTTGGAGCTTTTAATAAAAAAGATCTTTTTATTTCAAAAATGATTTTGAAATTGAAAATCTTCCCCTTACTTTTGCAATCCTTTAGAGATTTCTCATAGGCGGTACTGTCCCATAGTATAAAGGTAGTACAACAGATTTTGATTCTGTCTGTCGAGGTTCGAATCCTCGTGGGACAACGAGAAAGCCTTTTAAACGTCCTGTTTAAAAGGCTTTTTTAATTTAAAATACTCTATAACTTCCCATATCTCTTGAAACCTAAGAATTATATTATCTGCGCACAATAAACCTGGTCAATGATATCAATCTGTATCCCCGTATTTAATTTTAATATTACTTCATTGGTAGAAGAATTGCATTCCGAGGCAGACCTACTAAACATCCCGTATGAAATAATCATTATTGATGATGGATCGGAGAATTTCAAGGAGATAAACAAAAAAGCAGCAGAGAAATTTAATTATATAGAATTACCGGAAAATATCGGGAGAGCAAAAATTCGAAATTCTTTCCCCGAATATGCAAAATATGAATATTTGCTTTTTCTCGATTGCGATTCATTGATAAGAAAACCTGGTTTTCTGGCAAATTATATTGAAATCATTAAAAAGAATCCGGGAATTGTAGTGGGAGGTAGAGTGTATGATTCAGATAAACCTGGAAGAGAGAGAAGGCTCCGTTGGAAATACGGGGCATTCAGAGAAAGTAAATCCGCTTCGATCAGAAATCAAAATCCTTACGGATCCTTTATGACGAATAATTTTCTTATAAATAAAAATGTTTTAAAAGAGATTAGGTTCGATGAGCGCCTACTAAAT
>JBBSSE010000008.1:0-18653 GCA_038242375.1 Chitinophagales bacterium | reverse complement strand
GACTGTCATGATTAAATAGTATTTAAAGATCTGCCGTTACTGCATTTATTCTTTTGCAGGCCTCCAATATTTCCTCTTCAGTAATGGTGAGTGGAGGAACTATCCGCATGCAATTCGCGGCAAATAAAAACCAATCTGTAAAAATTCCGTTTTCAATTAAAGCATCGATCACCTTTTTGTTTTCATCGAAATCTTTAAATTCTATCGCGATCATTAATCCCTGCCAGCGAATTGCTTTTATCTTGTCTTTTACGATATTCTTTACAAAGAGTTCTCCTTTTGAAAAGACTTTTTCAACCAGTTTTTCTTCCAGGATAAACTCCATTGCAGCCTTTCCTGCAGCACAACAAACCGGGTGCCCGCCAAAAGTATTCATGTGGCCAAGAACCGGGTTTTCCATTAATGAATCCATGATCTTTTTATCCGCCACAAAAGCGCCCAAAGGCATGCCGCCACCAAGAGCTTTTCCAAGTAATAAAATATCCGGCACTACATCAAATTGTTCAAAAGCCCAGAGAGTACCATTTCGTCCAAAACCACATTGTATTTCATCCAATACAAGAAGCGCACCCACATCTGTACATTTTTTCCGGAGAGCCTGTATCCATTCTTTTTGCGGAGCGATAACCCCTGCTTCTGATTGAATTGTTTCTGCAATGACGCACGCCGTGTCGGATGTAATGAATGCAAGATCCTCCATGCTGTTGTAATTCAAATGCTGAATTCCGGGCAGTAACGGACGAAATGCATTGCGCCAATATTCATCTCCGATAATACTTAATGAACCTTGTGTGCTTCCATGATATGAATTTTTAAAAGCAACAATATTTGTTTTACGTGTAAACCGTTTGGAAAGTTTCATCGCTCCTTCTGTAGCTTCGCTGCCGGAAGCTGTAAAGAATACAGAATTCAAAGAGGGAGGGAGATGGTTTGCGATCAACTGTGCAAAGGCTGTTTGGGGTGATAAAATCAATTCGCCATTCACCATCACATGCATGTAGTCGGCTGCCTGGGCAGTGACTGCATCAATCACTTTTTGATTACCATGGCCTACATTACAAACGCTTATTCCCCCGATCAAATCGATATATTCTTTCCCATTGATATCATAAAGAGTTGAATCTTTCGCCCGCACAATTTCCAACGCCAATGGAGCCGGAGAGGTTTGGCCAACATGGGTTAAAAATATTTGCCTGTTCGTCATTTATTCATATTTATTGCTAAAAAAATCCCGGACGCACAGCTATTATCTGTTAGCCAGCATTCTGTTGTAGAGTTCCACGTATTGTGGAACAATGCTGTCTATATCAAAATTTTTAGCCTGTATGACTGCATTTTTTTTCATTTCCTGGAAAAGGTTTTCGTCAGAAAGTATTTTAATGATATTATCACTCATATTATCTACATCGCCTACATTACTTAAAAACCCTGTTACCCCATCAATGTTAACTTCGGGTAATCCTCCTGCATTCGATGAAATAACCGGAACACCGGCTGCCATTGCTTCGAGTGCTACCAATCCAAAACTTTCATATTCACTTGGGAGTAAAAAAAGATCGGAAATGGCCATAATGTCTTCTACCTCTTCCTGTTTGCCTAAAAATACGATATCGTTTTTGGCATCACTGCTCCGGGCCATAGATTCAATGCAAGGCCGTTCAGGTCCATCACCTACAAATAATAATTTAGTAGGAAGCACTTTGTTGACTTTTTCAAAAACGCGCACAACATCATCCGTGCGTTTTACTTTCCTGAAATTGGAAGAATGCACAATGATCCATTCTTTGTTTGGCGCGATAACCTGTTTGAAAGGTGTTAATGGTTTTTTATTAAACCGTTTGGCATCCACAAAATTATAAATGACCTGAATATCTTTTGTGATTTTGAAATTTGCATAGGTTTCATCCCGCAGGTTTTTCGAAACGGCTGTGATAGCACTGCTTTCATTAATGGAAAACGTCACTACCGGTGAATAGGTTTTGTCTTTTCCCACCAAGGTAATATCGGTACCATGCAATGTAGTAATTACCGGAATGTTGATTCCTTGTTTCAATAGGATTTGGCGCGCCATGTATGCCGCCGAAGCATGCGGAATGGCATAGTGCACATGCAACAAATCCAGTTTATGATTTAAAATAACATCCACCATGGTGCTGCTCAAAGCTGTTTCATAAGGTGGAAAATCAAAAAGCGGATATGTGGGAACTCTTACTTCGTGATAAAAAATATTGGTATGAAAACCACCAAGCCTGACAGGCTGCTGGTACGTAATAAAATGTATATTATGTCCTTTTTCCGCCAGTGCTTTCCCCAATTCTGTGGCTAAAACACCACTTCCGCCAAAGGTTGGATAACATACGATGCCTATATTCATATAATAATTTTACGGTTATGGTTATTGAAAGCATTTATCATGCTCAAATTAAGGCGCACAATGTACAAATATTTTAGCCTGTTTATTTACCTTTTACCAAATCATTATTTTTTGATCCTCTGCATTTTACCACTTAAAAAAAACGTTCATCTGTATTTGTTATAAAAATTTTACTTTCGGTTAGATAAAGCTTTCTTTTATTATCGCACTTCCTATAATTTCAATTTAAAAAACACAACTTCGGTGTACCCAAATTAACAATGTTGTTTATGAAAAAATATTTCTTTTCCTTTCTTTTTACGGCACTTTCCACGGCAGGTTTTTCCCAGGCTAATGATGCTGCAATGGTTAAAAAAATTGTAGATGATGTGATGATACATTCAACAGCCTATTCTAATTTAAGAATTCTGTGTAAGGATGTTGGTAACCGGCTTTCCGGTTCTGAAAATTATTTGAAAGCAGTGAAGCTTTCAGAAAAATTATTGAAAGAGGCAGGTGCAGATACTGTTTATTTACAGGAATGCATGGTGCCGCATTGGGTAAGAGGCGCAAAAGAAAGCGGGGAAATTGTATTGGCCAATGGAAAAAAGATTCCCATGAATTTACTTGCTTTGGGAAATTCTGAAGGTTCCGGCGCAAAGGGCGTTCAGGCAAAAGTAATTGAGGTGAAAAGCCTGGATGAAATTCCCGGGCTTGCTTCTGAATTAAAGGGAAACATCATTTTTTTAAATGTAAAAATGAACCCAACCTATATCAATACATTTCAGGCTTATAGTGAAAGCGCCGGTTCCCGTTCGCGTGGTCCTTCCATGGCGGCAAAATATGGAGCCGTCGGCGCGTTGGTACGCTCATTGAACGTTAACGTAAATGATGTGCCAAATACAGGTGGAATGCGTTACAATGATTCATTTCCGAAGATACCGGCTGTGGCAATCAGTACAAAAGACGCGGAATTATTGAGTACCGAATTAGCCAATAAAAATGTGGCTTCTGTAAAGTTTACAACCTATTCCAAAATGTTGCCGGATGTGGTCGGATATAATGTTATTGGAGAAATAAGAGGCTCGGAATTGCCGGGTGAAATTATATCTGTTGGCGGCCATTTGGATAGTTGGGATATTGGCGAAGGTGCAAATGATGATGGGTCAGGAGTGATGCAAAGTATTGAAGTAATCCGGGTTTTAAAAGCATTAAATCTGAAACCAAAACGCACTGTCCGGGCAGTATTATTTGCAAATGAAGAGAATGGCGTTCGTGGTGCATATGCTTATCTGAATGAAGCAAAAGCAAAAAAGGAGAATCATTTATTTGCGCTCGAAAGTGATGCCGGTGGATTCACGCCGCGGTCGTTTGGTTTTGATGCCACTCCGGAGCGGCTAAAAAGGATCATGATTTGGCAAACTTTGTTTGTTCCTTACGGTGTAACAGAATTTTTAAATAATGGTGGTGGGGTTGATATTGATCCTTTAAAATCGATCGGCGCTACAGTTGCCGGATTGAATCCGGATAGCCAGCGTTATTTTGATATTCACCATAATAAAAATGATGTGTTTGAAAATGTGAGCGAACGGGAATTGAAATTAGGTGCGGCAAATATGGCGGCATTGATATATTTGGTGAGTGAGTATGGGTTGTAATTTTGTTTTATTCTGTTGGTAAATCAAATCGCTAAATGTCCGGCAGTTTAATATAAATTTGTGTGGGATGTTGATGCTGGGAAAAAGTTTTGATCAAGGTTGACCGGGTAATAAAAAAAATATGTCCTCAAATAGGGCAGCGCAATAATTTTCATTATGCCAACATTGCTATTTATTAATGGGATTAGATTCTTTTTTTATAGTAATGAAAATCATGAACCACCACATGTGTATGTAACTAAAGCGGACGCAAATGGAAAAATTTGGCTTTCTTCAACTATTGAAATAGCTTACATGCACAACTTTACCAATGTGAAATAAAAATAGTATTGGAAACGGTGGATTTCCATTCAAAAACCTTTAAATCTAAATGGAATGAATACTTCAATAAATAATCATTACGATGCAATGGAAAAGATCATTTTTGAGGAAGGAGTGCGTATTGTAGCGATAGATGTGTATAAAGAACTTGATATGATGCTGGTGATTCTAAATACATCTGCAATTCTGCGCCAAAAGATCTCATTCTATCCAAATCTCAAATCCGCAAGTAAAGAGCAATTAAATGATTTTAATTTAATTGCCGATGGTACAGGAATTCATTGGACTTCTTTAGATGAGGATTTAAGTCTGAAAGGATTTTTAAGTAATGAATTACGAAATCTTATAAAAGGGAATAAAGAGGTTATAGCTGCCTGATTTTATTTTAATTTTTTATTTAGTGCCCGCTTTCCCAGGGAAACTGCATCCAGGGATTTAAAACAATTAATTGAACAGGGACTAATATTTCCAAGTGGACAAAAGGGGCACGAGTTTTTTATATTTTAAAATAAATTGCGTCATAATTGCGTCAATTGCGGCATGTAATTATGATTTTGATTTTATTAGAATTGTTTTTCTTTTGTAAGAATTTATTATAATCAAATTTTTAATAATCATTAATTTATAAAGACAATTGTTTCATATTTTCAAATTTGAATACCCCGACCCCGAATATGGCTTATAATTTGGTTACAACCTTTTTACCAAAATAATTTCGGAATTCGAATGAGAATTTATCATTAATATGAAATAATTCATGAGCCATCTTTTTACGAGCGATAGTATTATCAGTTTTTTTGTCTTAGTTATCCTGGAGATTATCCTGGGAGTAGATAATGTGATTTTTGTCAGCATTATTATTAATCGCCTACCGGAGAAACTACATAAGAAAGCCCGTTACTTTTGGGTGATCGCCGGCATTATTGTGCGCAGTATCCTCTTGCTGGGTTTGAGCTGGTTGCTGGCTCAGAAAGGAAAAGCTGTCTTTACCATTATGGATAAACCATTTGACCTTGCAAGTCTCGTGATGCTGGGAGGTGGTATATTTTTAATCTATAAATCTGTCCATGAGATACATCAGAAACTGGAGGGAGATGATGTAAATGTTCAGGCAAAGAATAAAAAGCAATTCACCTTTGGACAGGCGATGGTTCAAATAGTTCTCGTGGATATGGTATTTTCTTTTGATAGTGTGCTCACGGCAGGTGGTACTGCCAAACATGTGGAAATCATGATTGCAGCCGTGGTCATTGCCATGATCATTATGTTTTCTTTTAGTGCTGTGATCGCTAAGTTTATCCACAATCATCCCACTTTTAAAATGCTGGCGCTTTCCTTCCTGGTCATGATCGGGCTGAGTTTGGTGATAGAAGGCTGGGCAGGAGAAAAGGCGGAAGAGTTGCACCTGAAAAATTATATCTATTTCGGAATGGCTTTTTCTTTTATAGTAGAAGTGCTCAATATGGTGATGATTAAAAGACAAAATAAACGTGTCGTAGAATTCGATGAACCTCATCTTCCGGAAGAAGAATTACTAAAATAAGAAAAGGATTGTTCGGAAAGAATTTCAGGAAAAGATGTAAAGATATCTTTATAAAACCTTATTTATTTTTCTCACTACCGATGGTCCTTCATAGATGAAACTTGTCCAGATTTGAACAAGACTTGCACCATTTTCCATTCTTTCCTTTGCATCTTCAGGGGTAAAAATTCCTCCACTGGTGATAATGGGAATTTCTCCTTTCGTTTTGGAATGAATAAAGGCACAAATGTTTTTAGAAACCGTATTTAAAGGAAGTCCGCTCACACCTCCCGCGCCTATATTTTCAATAATTTCTTTTGATGACGTCAGATCTCGCCGGTTAATAGTAGTATTTGTTGCAACCAATCCATCCAGTTTTATTTCCATTGCCAGTTCAATAATATCTTCCAGTTCTTCTCTGGCCAGGTCCGGTGATATTTTTAATAAAAGTGGCCTTTGAATCTTTTTCTGATTATTTAATTGTTGCAGATGTGTTAGTATTTTTCTGAGCGCATCCTTTTGCTGTAAATCTCTTAAGCCGGGTGTGTTTGGAGAACTTACATTCACCACAAAATAATCAACTACATCGTGAAGTTCATTGAAACAGATCTCATAATCTTTCCAGGCATCTTCATTGGGTGTCACTTTATTTTTTCCAATATTCCCTCCTATGATAAATCTTCCTTCCGTGCCGGATTGGGATGAGTTTTTTCTTTTTGCATTATAATTAATCAGGCGCTCTTTGATTACTTTCACCCCATCATTATTGAAGCCCATCCGGTTAATGATGGCCTTATCTTTTGGTAGCCGGAATAAACGTGGTTTGTCGTTTCCTGCCTGCGGAACGGGCGTTACCGTTCCTATTTCTACAAAACCAAAACCCAATAATTCAAGTTCTGTGAGGTAGAGTGCATTCTTATCAAAACCTGCTGCAAGCCCAACAGGATTTTTAAAGTTCAAATTAAAAGTGGTTACCGGCTGATGTTTTGACGGAGAAAAGCTTTTTGTAATGATGGCTTTTCCAAAAGGAATTTTAGATGCGAAAGACAATGCATTCATTGAAAAATAATGAACTTTTTCAGCATCAAAATTGAATAAAAATTTGCGGAGTAATTGGTACATTTCGCCGACGAAGATAAATAATTGCCGGTGGTTTAATAATTGTATTTATTTTTCCATCGCTCTTTTAAAAATCTCCTGATCTCCTCTTCGCGGGCATTTTTCCCGGGATTATAAATGGTGGTATTCTTTATTTCTTCCGGCAGGAAATCCATTTCCACAAAATTATTTTCAAACTTATGGGCGTATTTGTAGTTTTTACCATAATCGAGATTTTTCATCAATTTAGTTGGTGCATTCCGGATGGGTAAAGGCACGGGTAAATCACCATGTTGTCTTACCAGGCTTTGCGCTATATTGATCGCTTCATAGCTTGCATTACTTTTAGCAGATGAAGCAAGATAAGTGACGCATTGTGATAAGATAATCCTGGATTCCGGATATCCGATAAGATTCACAGCCTGGAAAGTATTCGTCGCTAAAACCAGTGCTGTCGGATTCGCGTTTCCAATATCTTCACTGGCAAAAATGACCATTCTGCGTGCAATGAATTTTACATCTTCGCCACCTTCGATCATGCGGGCCAGCCAATATACCGCGCCATTCGGATCGCTACCGCGCATGGATTTTATAAAGGCTGAAATGATGTCATAATGTTGCTCACCCTTCTTATCATACAATGCCGTTTTTTGTTGTGCGGCATGCATCACTATTTCGTCGGTGATGGTTATTTTACCTTCCGGTAAATGGCTTTGCTGATTAACGACCAATTCCAGTAAATTCAATAATCTGCGGGCATCTCCGCCGGATAGATTTCGCATCGCTTCCGTTTCTTTTAATTCAATTTGTTTTTGTGAAAGAATGGAATCTTTTTGAATAGCGAATTCAAGTAAATGATTCATTGAATCTTTATCCAGGGGTTTTAGAATATACACCTGGCACCTGCTTAAGAGAGCACTGTTTACTTCAAACGACGGATTTTCTGTGGTGGCACCGATCAATGTAATCGTTCCTTTTTCTACAGCTCCTAAAAGCGCGTCCTGTTGGTTTTTATTAAATCGATGGATCTCATCTATAAACAGAATGGCATTTTGTTCATGTTTTGCTTTTTCGATCACTTCCCGAACATCTTTTACTCCGGAAGAAATAGCACTCAATGTGTAAAAAGGAACCGCCAGTGAATGCGCAATTATAGTGGCGATGGTGGTTTTACCAACGCCGGGCGGACCCCACAGTATCATTGAAGGGATCTTATGATTTTCTATCGCGACACGCAAAATACTTCCCTTACCGGTAAGATGGTTTTGGCCAATAAGTTCTTCTAAGGTTTTTGGACGAAGTCTTTCTGCTAATGGGGGCATTTTAATTTATTTTTTATGATCACAAAGGGAAAAGCATTTTTTAGACACGAATTTTAGGCACGAATTACACGAATTTTCAAAGACAGATTGCAATCTTCCTAAAACCTGCTATCTGGAACCTGACACCTATTATAACACAATTTTTCGGGACGAATTACACGAATTTGAAAACCATTTACCGGACAGGTCGCGACCTGTCCCTACCTACTACCTAAAACCTGATCCAAATAAGGAAGGATCTCTTCAATCCGGACAGGCTCTTTCTTATCTTCAATCTCAATCACCACCGTATATCCTTTTGATCCGCCTGATCGTAGCAAGGCATTGACAAGTTGCTGCTGATCGCTCTCTATTCTTCTGCCATTCCATATTTCCTTTGTGGTCAGGCAACCCATTGTCGGTGTTAAAGGGTAATAAGGTTTGGTAGCATATAATTCAGGATCCACAGTAGTGCCATGTACTATTATTTCATTTCGTCCTATCATACCTGCATAAAACGAACCAAAAAGAGGAAGATAATTTTGCAATTTCGGTGGTAATAAATTCCTGTATTGTTCAATAGTCCATTCAGTGTCTGCTACTGAATTATCATTAAAAAACTTTTTCTTACTCAATTCAAAAGGCATTCCCATTTGCACATTGGCCGTAGGTCCAATGAAATTACTCATAGACACACCAAATCCATACATGCTGAAAATACCCTGGGGTGTATTTCCATTTCTTACATAAAAAGGCAGATTGGTGATGCTGCGCGCCAACTGAGGAATGCTGATAATATCTCCTAAACTATCTGCAACGAAATTACCGGCAGCATTTCTAAAAATGGTCAGTCCGGGGTAATCGCGGTTTGGTCTTTGAAAACTGTACATGACTGGTTTTCCCGCCAGGAAGTTTTTCTTTAAAATCTCTTGTAAAATTTCCTCAATTTTAATTTGATTCTTTTTGTCCTGTGGTTTCAATCGCTCATGGAGCATAAATAATGTTGGATTGATAAATACATCCTCATTGAATTTCTTCCGCATGAGGTCCGGAATTTTAAATACTAATTGACTGTCTTTTGCAGATTGCATTAAATATTCCGCAGCCATGGCAAAATTCCGGGGATTATTTGTTTCCTTCATTAGTTGAAATACAGGCTGACTATATTTTCCCGGATAAAGAGTATATACTACTTCTAATAAAGCTCTTTTAAATGAAAGACTTCGACTGGCCGCACTATCCAGGGCTTCCTGAATTTTTAACTCTGTAAAAGGAGTGGAATAATGGTAAACTTCCATCGCATTAAAAGCATCCTGCCAGTTTTCTTCCGTTTCCTCTGTCAGCGGACGTGTCAGATTTTTAGTGATCACATTTTTTATGATCAGTTCATTCATTTTTGTCCGCGCTGCCAGCGTGGTATAAGGTGTGTACAAAGGAGCATCATATTGTGCAGAAGCCTGAGCACAAATAACGAACAGAAAAATTGATAGGAAGAAACCGTTTTTTTTCAAAATAAACGTGTGTAAGATTGTGGTAATATAATATCAGGTTGAAATTAAGAAAACAAAATGGTTTCGTTTTGAGAAAAGAGGGGATTGTTTGTTAATCTTTTTAAATTAAGACTACTTCATTAAAAAAAGCTCCGACAAGAAAAAGGAATAAAATCAGAATTGTCAGGACCGTTTTCATTTTCGGATTATTTATCGGTTTTATAAAAATAATCCACATAAGAACGGATAATATTAGATGGTATCATTTATCAATATAAGATTAAATAGTTATCACTTATAATAAAAAACAAAGGAATACGTTTAGTTCATTGGATCAACCAAAACATTTTCATCCCAATTTGCTTAACATGGAAAAATTTTACGCACGTTATTTTTCGAAGTATTCATTTGATGGGAAGGTTTTTGCAAATAAATCAGTTCTTCAAAAGGGAATATTTTTAGGATTAGTTATCATGTTTTTTCAATCTGTGCCAGGAACGCTGAACGCACAGAATATATTCAGTTACAGTTATCAAAATGTGACAAGAAATAATGGTGGAGGCACCTTAGAGAAGGGTGATACAATTGAGGTTCGCGCCCTCGTGAAGGTAGAAGTCAAGACATCGAATTTTTACTATGTAGATACTATCAGGCCAGGTACACAGTATGTCAATAATTCATTGAGAGTAATCACCAATGAAGGTCTTACGTTTCGTGGGCCTTATCCAACCACAGGAACAAATAACCGCGGGATTTATGATATAAGTAATGGTATTCCAAGGGTGCGGGTTAATTTGGGAACGGGCGCTTCGGCTCCTGTCATAGGAACAGGCGCAAGCCAGTTTGGTTCTACGTCCGGTGGCGGCACTGTTACACCCAATGATAAACCGAAATTCTATGGTACCACCTTATTTATTGTGGCTTACCGCCTGGTAATAACGGCAAATTTTGATGATGTTATTTACCTGAGAGGAAATTATTATTATGATTCTGTAAAAAACGGAACTCATAAAAAGATTCATAAATTTAAATATGCAGGAATAAAAATTATTCAAAATCAGGATCTGTGTACCAATTTTTCAAGTGCCAGTTTTACGGCAGAAAGTGATTATGGTTCCGGCAATATTCAAAACCGTCCCCTTGGGGCCACTGTGCCAGGATACAACAAAGTAAACTTAAATGCCAATGATCCGGGGGATGGTAACTATGCTATCGCAAATAATACGAGTGCAAACGGAACAACGAATAATAGTGGCCCGTTCAATCCAAACCCTGCAAGAGTTTTTGGAGTTTGGGATATCGTGGGTGATCATACCGGGGCGGTTGATCCAATCTTAGGAAATGCGCCCACTCTGAAAGGATCCGAAGGTGGTTATATGCTTGTCGTAAACGCGGCTTTTCCTACAGGTGAAGCTTATCGTGACAAGATTAAAAATGTATGCCCGAACACTTACTATGAATTTTCTGCCTGGGTGCGAAATATTTGTGGAAAATGCAGCCTCGATTCTAATGGTCTCTCTCCCCAGACTCCTGGAGTACAACCCAACCTGGCATTTACCATCAACGATATTGATTATTATACAACAGGAAATATTCCTTACACACAAGAGTGGGTGAAGCGGGGATTTATTTATAAAACGGGTCCGACAGAGACTGAATTTAATATCACTATTAAAAACAATGCTCCTGGTGGAGGTGGAAATGATTGGGTATTGGATGACATCAAGTTATCAACCTGCTATCCGAATTTGATCATGAATCCGAGTGACACAGCAAAACTTTGTGCTAATTTTCTCGTGCATTTAAGTGATACCGTAAAAAGTTATTTTAATAATTACACAAGTTTTTGCTGGCAAAAAAGTTCTGACGGCATCAATTGGGTCAATACAAATAATTGCGGCACATCCGTACCTGTATTTAAAAATGGATTATGGGAGTATGTGGTGGATACCGTATTTACGGTGGTGGCGGCAGATAGTGGAAAGCATTATAGAGTAAAAGTTGCGACGACATCAGCAAATTTAGCAGAAGATAAATGTGCAGTAGAAAACAGCCAAAAGGTTTTCCTGCAAGTTTTTAGTATGGATTGTAAAGCGCTGGAGGAAAAGTTTTTAAATTTTTCGGGGAAAGTGATTAATGGCTATGCTGAATTAAAATGGAAACCCAAAAATCAAAACGATTTAGGAGAATATGAAATAGAGCGAAGCAATGATGGCATTAATTTTAAAAAAATTGGCGTGATCCGCAACTCGGAATATCTAAATAAAAAAGGATATGAGTTCGTTGATCCTGACCGTATGAATTCAGTTGCCTTTTACCGGCTTAAACTGGTAAGTATAAAAGGGAATAGTAAAACATATTCTAAAACTATTTACCTTTTTAATGCCAATGATCCATTTAGGGTGAGCACACTCAATCCATTTAAGGGAACTTTAAAACTTGATTTGTTTTTACCTGCTGATGGAGAAGTTGATATTCAGATTTCCAGTGTTTTAGGAAAATTAATGATCAAAAAAGTAGTGTCATTATCGAAAGGTAACGCTCAATATATTCTCAGAGAAACAGGTAGTTTGCCCCAAGGTTGGTATATTCTTCGGACCATTCACAATGGCAAGGCAATTCAAAGCAAACTGTTTAAGAGTAATTGAGAGCCGGCAGCTTTGAGCAATGAGCAATGAGCTTGCAGCGTTTATTATAAATAATTTATTAAGACGCTTGATTTTGTAAAAATCTCTTTACCGTTTTGCAAAAAGATTCTGTCAACCCTTCGGAGTTGGTTTCATTGTAGGCTCATGATGCTATAATCATTTCAGCCTTTCAGGGTTTAGGAAAGTGATCAATGGAAATAAAATCTATTAACGAGGATTCTGACCGGGAAGTTTAAACACGAATTTAAGGTACGAATTACACAAATAATGCAAGGAATTAGCACGTTTTTTACCTACAACCCACAACCTACGACCTACAACCTACCTCCTCCAACCCACCACCTAAAAAATCTGATACGCTTTCAACGTAAATTCTTTTCCAACCATCGTGATATAAACAGGTCCAACATTTTTAGCATACCAGTTTTCGCCGGCACCTACTAAGATGGAGTTGATATATATTTCCTGTTTAACTTTTATGATATCTGTGAATGGAAATCCACCTACGGTTTCTGCATCTCCTTTTGCAAGGATCGTGTATTTATAATAAAATGTGATGGGAACTCCGGCTAATTTTCCGTTATACGTATCTGAATTCCAGGTATTACCAACAGGTACATTATCTTTTAAGAAAATATTTTCTCCATAAACCGGTGCATCCAAATTTAATACAGCGCCGTTATTGCCAAAACCATAATAATTTCCACTGGATTTTCTTACCAACAAGGTGTCAAAAGTGGAAGCTGTAGGTGGATCGTAAGAGGCAACAATAGTGAATTCCAATCCATTCACCGTTTTCTTATTGGCGAGGACTTTGTTTTTTATATCATTCGTCAGATCGCTATAAGTCCAGTTTGTATTCGTACTTAATGGATAGTAATCGTTAGAGGCAGAAACTCCCTGAAGAAAATCAACTTTAAAAGAACATTGGCTATTCCCATAATGAAGAGTAAATGTCTGGTTGCCCGGAAACGCCGGCGTACCGGATGCATTTAAAATAACCGTTTGCACACCTGTTGAAGTAAACTTGCCCTGTTTTGAAAAACTGATTCCATTCACTGAATTTGTATAAATATTGTAGGTGCCTGGCGTGGCAACCACTACTTTTATTTCCACTGTATTTGCAGGAAGTACCGTAATACCTTGTTTATAATCCCCATTAATGATCACATTATCGCAATTGCCTGAGGTACTTCCCAATACACCGACTGATTCAGGATCTATTATGGGTTTTTTAAAGGTGGATTTAAATTTTCCGGTAAAAATATTTTTAAGACCATTCAAAGAATCCCTTGCAGTTCCCGAAAAAGTTCCGGTAATTAAATTCGCATTGATGACTGTAATTTTTGCTATAAATTCACCGCTTACCTGGTTTACTTCATAGATCGTTTTTCCCCCCCCTGTATATTTCATAGAAGATTGAAATAGGGAAGCTTTGTAACTTCCAACCTTAAATGTGTCCGCATATAAGCGAAGGCTCCAGCTTTCAGTTCCATCAAGGCTTTTACCAATAAGATTTAATTGTTTGGTATTTACCGCATCAGCAATGTAGGCGGTATCTATATTGCCCATGTATTCCCGAACGCTGTCTTTAAATTCCCAATTTCCGGCAGATAGTTGCTTGCCGCCTGTTTCTACACTGTATTCTTTGGCGCAGCCAAATAAGATAAGGGTTGCAACAAAAAAGCTCAGAATTCTTTTAATGAATTTCATGTGTTCATTTTTTATTTTTCATTTCCATATAACAATGGTTTAAACGCAATCCAGCACTTATTATGCATGAAGATCCATTTAATTTTGAAACCAATTTATCGGGCTAAATATTAAAAAAAAAGGAAATTGTACGATTAAAAAAGCTGAATTTTTCAATTCTGTTTCAAATATACAGAAAACACTATAATGATGAAACTGTATTTTCGTCCTGAATGACAACGTCAGTCTTTGAATGTATCTTTTTTCCCGGTTCATTTTTAAAGAAACGCTTTTGAAACACAAGTATTGCAATGATTCCTGTAGAAATTGACGCATCGGCAATATTAAAAATGGGCCGGAAAAATTCAAAGTCTTCACCACCCCAAAATGGTATCCAGGCAGGTATCACAGCATTCCTGATAATTGGAAAATAAAACATGTCCACCACATTTCCGTGCAAGAAACCAGCATAACCTCCCCCGGGAGGGAACATCCTGGCTACATTAAAGGTTTCCATACTGCTCGCTTCGAAAATTAATCCATAAAACATACTATCAATCAGATTTCCCAATGCTCCGGCGAAAATTAATCCGACACACAGGATGAATCCTGTGGTATATTTTTTCTGAACAAGACTGCGGATGTAGAAGACACCAAAAATAACTGCCCCCATACGAAAAAGAGTCAGGATCATTTTTCCCCATTCACCACCGAATTTCCAGCCATAGGCCATTCCTTCATTCTCAATAAAATATAATCGAAACCATTGTCCCATAACCGAATGGGATTCTCCTACATAGTAATTGGTTTTGATATAAATTTTCAAGGCCTGGTCTGCAATGACGATAAGGCTGATAATAATAAAAATAGTTCTTCCTTTCACTTAATTAATTTGATGTTTCAAAGATAATGTAAATCAATATGGACATATTCCTAATAAATCGATAATTATTTGTATAATTTTATATCTATAACCTCATGGCAAAAAGAATATTCTTTTGGATCGTTACTGCTCACGATGACCATTCTTTCTTCACAAAAATTTTCAATAAGGGAATGATATAAGGTGATGCCTGCTTCATCTAAATTAGTCAATGGTTCGTCTAAAAGAACAACAGGCACTTTACTGAAAATTGCCTGAGCAAGTTTCACTCTTTGTTTCATACCGCTGCTAAAATAACGGATTTGTTTGTGTGCTGCATTTTCCAGTTTCAATTCCGAAATTATTTGTTGAACAGTTATGTTCTCAAGCCATCCTTTCATTTTTTGATGGAAAAAAAAGAATTCCATCAGCGTCATTTCTTCAATTAATTCGAGGTAAGGAGCAGATAGGGATACGTGTCTGTATATTTTTTCTGAAGCGATGTCCTTATTGTTCGTTCCAAGATATTGAATATTACCCTCGTTAAAAATAACTCCTCCGGAAATTATTTGCAATAAGGTAGATTTGCCTGATCCGTTTGGGCCGGTGATTGCGTATTTTTTTGGAGTGACAAATTCATAGTCGAGTTTTCTGAAAACCCAATCCCTGTTATAGCGCTTTCCGAGGTTGGTAAGATTAATTCTCATCGGCATTTTCTTTTGCCGCGAGTTTTAATATGCCCCTCTTACTTTGATTTATAAAATAAAGGATTTCCGTTTTTTCTTCAGATTCAGGTAATTCATTTTCGATGACTTCCTTTGCCTGGGAAATATTTAGTCCACGCATATAAATAGTCCGGTAAATTTCTAAAATACCATTAATCTTTTCATTGGAATAACCTCTTCGTTGAAGGCCTACCGAATTTATTCCTACATAGCTCAAAGGTTTACGGCCTGCTTTTATATAGGGAGGAACATCTTTAATGATTTCTGTGCCACCTGCGATATACGTATGCGCGCCGATTCGGGAAAACTGAATAGCCGCTGCCATACCGCCTATGATAGCATGGTCACCTATTTCTACATGTCCTGCCAGTTGGACGGAATTAGCGATTATCACATGATCACCAATGACACAATCGTGGGCTATATGAGAATATGCCATCAAAAGGCAATTACTTCCGATAACAGTTTTCCATTTATCTTTTGTGCCGCGGTTTACTGTAACGCATTCGCGAATGGTTGTATTATCCCCGATTTCTACGGTAGTATCTTCTCCATCGAATTTTAAATCCTGCGGAATGGCGCCCAAAACGGCACCTGGAAATATCGTACAGGACTTTCCAATGATCGTATTTTTCTTAATGACAACGTGAGACATGATGTGTGTGCCCGCTCCTATCGTAACATTATCTTCAATAACAGCAAAAGGGTCGACGATAACATCAGGGCCGATTTTTGCTCCGGGATGAATATTTGCAAGTTTGCTTATCATATCAGGGATTGGGGCGTTTTACTACTTGTGCTGTTAAAATAGCTTCGGTTACTACTTTGTCACCTACATAAACGGTTCCTTTCATTTCACATATTCCACGTCTGATAGGATGTAAAAGTTCCATTTTTAAAATAAGTGTGTCACCAGGTACTACTTTTTGTTTGAATTTACAATTGTCTATTTTAAGGAAATATGTATCATATTTATCCGTGGAATTTTGAGGAATCGCAATAAATCCGCCAACCTGGGCCAAAGCTTCAGCAAGCAATACTCCGGGCATAACCGAATTTCCGGGAAAATGACCCTGGAAAAAAGGTTCGTTATAAGTGACATTTTTAATACCAACTACTCTTGTTTCTGTTAATTCTATGATTTTATCAACCAACAAAAAAGGATAGCGATGCGGAAGTATTTTTTCAATTTGCTGGATATCCAATACAGGTGGAATATTGGGATCATACTTCGGGATATCCTGACGGAACCTGTATTTCTTTATATGTTCTTTTATTTTTTTTGCAAACTCTATATTTGAAGAATGTCCCGGTCTGTTTGCAATGATATGCGCTTTAAATGGGAATCCTACTAAAGCAAGATCTCCAACTACATCTAATAATTTGTGTCTTGCAGGCTCATTTGGAAATCGCAGGGTCAGGTTATTTAAAATACCCGCCTCACTTACTTTCACATCTTTTTTGTGAAAAATCTTTGAAATTCTGTTCACCTGTTCTTCGCCTACAGGCTTATCTACTACCACAATAGCATTATTAATATCACCGCCTTTTATGAGGTTATTTTCGACCAGGGCTTCCAGTTCGTGGAAAAAGCAAAAAGTTCTGCTTGGCGCGATTTCTTTTTTAAAATCCTCTATATTTCTGAGATCAGCGTGTTGTGTGCCCAGTACCTTTGAATTAAAGTCTATTAGGGTATTAATCCGGTACCCGTCAAAAGGAAGGGCAACCATTTCTACTTTTTTATCTTCGTCAAAAAAGGAAATATTATGTTGTAGATTATAATATATTTTTTCTGCATCCTGCTTTTCTGCTCCTGCTTTGCTAAGATTTTCAATAAATATTTCTGCACTGCCATCTAAAATGGGAACTTCTTCTCCATCAATTTCGATAAGGGCATTGTCAATCTGCATGCCCGTTAAAGCAGCCATTAAATGTTCAATCGTTCCTACTTTTGCTCCGTTGGCTGCTATAGTGGTACTTCTGTTTGTATCTACAACATTGTCCACATCAGCTTTTACAACAGGTTGATCCGGTAGATCTACTCTTTTGAAGTTAATACCGGTATTTGGTGCAGCAGGTTTAATATGAAGAGTAACCGCACAACCGGTATGAATGCCGTTTCCGGAAATGGTTACTGTTTCTTTTAATGTATGCTGGAAATATTTTTCCTTAGAATTCAATGGTTCCATGGCTGCGAAAGTATGAAAACTATTGCTTTTATTTCACGCTGATCAAAAAAGGAATTTTTAGGAAGGTTAATGCTGATAATATTATATTAATCATTTATATTTTCTTTAAGGAGTTTTTGAACAATTTGTTCTAATTCCTTTAGTCTTTTTTCCATTTCGGGCAAATTGCGGCTTAAGATCTGGCTGCGGAGCGCATGACCATAATCAAACGCGGGCGATCCTGTAACCGACGTATTAGGCACCTTAATTGATTTTCCAACACCGCTTTGGGCATTTATTTTAGAACCGTCAGCTATTTGAATATGACCGACAACTCCTGCCTGGCCACCAATCATTACATTCTTACCTATTTTGGTACTTCCACTTATGCCGGATTGAGCAGCGATCACCGTATTGTTTCCTACTTCCACATTATGTGCTATTTGGATAAGATTGTCCAGTTTTGCACCTGCTTTTATAATAGTTGACCCTATAGTAGCTCTATCAATGGTAGTATTAGCACCTATTTCCACATTGTCTTCTATCTGAAGATTTCCGATTTGGGGTACCTTTTTAAAACTGCCGTCTTTTTGTGGGGCGTATCCAAACCCGTCCCCACCCAGAACAGAACCGGCATGAATGGAGACATTCTTTCCAATCACACAATCGTGATGAACAACTACGCCGGGATATAAAACGCTATTATCGTCGATGGATACATTATTTCCCAAATATACCTGTGGGTATATTTTTACGTTATTTCCAATAACCACGTTTTCTCCCAAATAACTAAAAGCCCCGATAAATATATTTTC
>JBBSSE010000007.1:0-19244 GCA_038242375.1 Chitinophagales bacterium | reverse complement strand
ACTACCTGATGCAGGTGCGGAAAAGTCAAACAAAAATTCTGAAGGCATTTCCCCGGAAAAAACTGAAAATTATCCGTCTGCCCCTACCGCCAAAAAAAGCACGGCAGAAATGCTTTCAGAAAGAGAAATCGAAACGATCCGGACGATTGATGTCACAAGAGACACACTTATTTTTTCCTTATTTGATAATGGTGTCATTGATGGCGATACAGTAAGTGTGTTATTAAACGGTAACGTAATCATGTCCAGGATCGGCTTGCTTGCCAAAGCGTATAACGATACAATTTATCTCACGCCTGAAATGGGTGATTCAATAAACATTATTTTATATGCCGAGAACCTCGGAAGTATTCCTCCCAATACCGGGTTGCTGGTGGTACGGGATGGCAGCATAGATCATGAGATCAGATTTTCAGGCGATTTAAAAAAGAATTCAGCAATTATTTTAAAAAGAAAAAGACATTCAAATGAACGATAAAGAACAGGTAAAAGAAGAAGAAATCAGGCTAACACAATACAGTCGTGGTTCAGGTTGTGGGTGCAAGATCTCTCCTGAAGTATTGGATAAAATTCTGTCCGGCGGATCCGCTTTCGCGGACAAAAACCTATTGGTTGGAAATAGTAGTAAAGATGATGCAGCCGTTCTGGACCTTGGAAATGGAACAGCGCTCATTTCTACAACGGACTTTTTTATGCCGATTGTGGATGATGCATTAACCTTCGGAAAAATTGCTGCGGCCAACTCCATCAGCGATATCTATGCGATGGGTGGAAAACCCGTTTTAGCCATTGCTATTCTTGGTTGGCCGATTGATAAATTGTCCCCCGCTTTGGCAAAAGATGTTACCGAAGGAGCAAGGGCTATTTGCCGGGAGGCTGGAATTTCCCTGGCAGGCGGCCATAGCATTGATAGTGCCGAACCGTTTTTTGGTTTGGCCGTGAACGGAATGGTACAAATTGAGAATCTAAAAAGAAATGATACGGCGAAGGAAGGAGATATTCTCTTTCTGACAAAACCTGTTGGCGTAGGAGTTTTTTCAACAGCTCTCAAAAGAAAAGTGATTAAGGATAATCATTTGCAGGAGTTGACAAATCAGTTGACAACTTTGAATTCAATTGGTGAAAAGCTTGGGCAAGTTTCGGGCGTTTCTGCCATGACGGATGTTACCGGTTTTGGCCTTGCCGGCCACCTGATAGAAATGGCCGATGGAAGCGGACTATCTGCTGAATTGAATTATTCCAAAATTGTATTTTTGGATGGTATTGGTGAATATTTAAGTCAACGTGTTGTACCCGATGCTACGTATAGAAATTGGAATAGCTACGGCAAGAAAATCCATTTTGAAAAAGAGGTGAATGTCATGGAAGCTTTTTCCACCTTGCCCGATCCTCAAACAAACGGCGGATTGCTTATTGCGGTTAATCCGGATAGTATTCAGAAAATCGAAAAATTATTTAAAGAATCAGGGTTGGAAAAATTTATGACACCGATTGGAAAAATGATCGCCAAACAAGAAAAAAGTATTTTGGTCAGGAACTAGTTTTTAGTTTGAGGTTTGTAGTTTGAAGTATTCCGACAGGCTGTGACCTTTGTTTTGAGAATAATAACTATTATTTGGAGGAAACAAATTAGTTCCAGTGAAGATGTTGAAAAAATACTAAGCCAATTTTACCCACAAAGCCTCGAAGAACACAAAGAAAAAAAACTGCGTATTTTTTTTAATCAACCTGGATTCGTGTGGGTTCTCCACGGTGCCTAAATTCGTGTCTCACGAATTTCTGTCAATGAATTAGGAGATATTAATTTTTTAGACCATAAATCAGGCCTTGTTCAAAAATTAGAACCATCTAAACAATCGCGGGCCTTATGATTCGTGAGACACGAATCGGGGCGAACGCCGTGTTCTTAAGAAGTTATATAGAAGTTCGGAGTTCGGAGTGTCAGTTGGAAGAATTCGTGTAGTTCATTCCTATAATTCGTATTTGAAATTTATTCAACACGCAAGTATTCAACGCGAAGGATTCAACACGCAGTATTCAACCCTTCACCCTTTTCGAAGTTCAAAGTTCTTAGTTGAAAGAATTCATGTAATTGGTACCTATAATTCGTGTTTATAATTTATTCAACGCTGAAGGTATTCAACGCGAAACTTTCGATAAATAAATAGGGCTTCATCCTATTTAAGTGTATTTCGCCCTTTCAGGGATGTTGGTTTGGGCACTTCCCAGCAAAAACTATATAGAAATGTGAATTTCTTTTTTGGTGTTTCAAATTTAAATTTTGATACAATTAGTGCAATTGGTGCCTAAAATTCGTGTTTATAAATTCTTCACCACGAAGTATTCAACGCTGAAGGCATTCAACGTGAAACATTCAACACGAAGTATTCAACACGCAGTATTCAACGTGAAACATTCACCACGAAGTATTCACCACGAAGTATTCAACGTGAAACATTCAACACGCAGTATTCAACACGCAGTATTCAACCCTTAAACCCATCAATGATCTTCGATAATTTGTGATCTTTTTCTGTCACCACATCGCCCGCGTCGTGCGTTGAAAGCCATATTTCCACTTTATTATATTCATTCGTCCATTTAGGATGATGATCCATTTTTTCAGCAGCAAGAGCTACTCTGGCCATAAAGCCGAAGGCCTCTGAAAAATCTTTGAACTCAAATTTCCTGTGTAAGGTATTGTCTTTTTCTGTCCACATAATAAGGCTATTTAAAGTTTAAAAAACAAGATGTTGTTTATTCTTAATTTTCTCATTCGTCAGTTCTGTTACCAATTGTACAACCGGAATGGTTTTAATAATTCCGATAAAATTATTCACCTCCTCATCCCTCATAATATCATCCTTCATCAGCCATAAAAAGTCCAGGTGCCTGAATTCTGGTAAAAGATATTCTCCGTCATCCTGGTTGCTGTAGAGATAGTGTTTTATAGTACCACCTTGCTGCCCGTATTGGTATATCGGGAAAAAATATTTTCTGTCTTTTTTATTTAATTGGATCTCTATCTGGTTATTTATTCTAAAATCAAAATTGAGCAGATTATTTAATTGCCAGCAAAAGCGATAATGTTCCATCGGTGCTACTATTCCCAGCAAGCGGGTATCTCCAAAAAAGTCCGATAGCATTTCCTCATTATCAAGTCGCAATTTCATTACTGTTCATTTTTTTAACCGGAACCACGGAAACAACCGGTCCATATGTTGAGATTGTAATCTCCTTTTAAAATACAATATTAAATACCAATTCTTCTTTTCCTCTTTTCACCGTAACTGTTGCCGGATCTCCTTTTTTAAATTTACTTAGGGCAGTCATATATTCATTCAAATCTGTCAGTCCAAAGTCACCTATTTTGATGATTACATCGCCCGTTTTTATACCAGCCTTATCAGCTATCCGCCCCTCTATGATTCCATCAATATGTACGCCACTTCCGCTGTACGTGTAATCCGGCATCACACCCAGACTGACGGTAAACTTTGCACCATTGCCCATTTGAGGTTCTTTCGTTTTTAAGAAAGCAAGTTTATCTGTCTTGTTGGTCTTTGATAATACATCCATGATGTATTGCATGATACGATATTGTCCGAGGAAGTTGATTTTTTCCACATCATCACCTGGTTTGTGATAATCTGAATGAGTTCCTGTAAAGAAAAATAATACCGGAATTTCTTTTAAATAAAAGGACGTGTGATCACTTGGCCCAATACCACTGGAGTCAAATTTTACAGAAAAAGCTTTTGTTTTTTCAGGTAATAAACTGCTCCAGGAAGGAGATGTCCCATAACCGCCTATGGTGATTATTTTCGACTCTTCATTTAATCTGCCTACCATGTCCAGGTTGATCATGTAATTCACTTTTGACAGATCAATGGTTGGATGCTCGGTAAAATATTTCGATCCGAAAAGACCTAATTCTTCCCCGGAGAAAAATATGAATAAATAATTATTGTTCGTGAGTTTCGACTTTTTAAGCATTTTGGATAATTCCAATACAGTCGCCGTACCACTTGCATTATCGTCTGCTCCGTTATGAATTTCAGGTTTGCCTGTCCATAAGGAATTATGATCTTCTCCATAACCTAAGTGATCAAAATGAGCTCCTAAAATGATGGTGTTTGCAGCGCCATTATCGAGGTAGCCGATTACATTTGTCCCTGTCCGCTTTTTTTCACCGATCAAAACAATCAGATCTATTTTGTGATCTGTCGTACTTTCAAAAAGATGTTCTTTTGCGGCATCTTTCGTAATAAAGATCACCGGAATTTCAACTGCGGCAATTTTTGATTTTCCTTCAAATTTCAGATCAGTTTCTTTCTCCCCTGTATTGTACACAAATAATGCAGTAGCCCCTTTGCCTTTCCACTCAATAGCTTTTGTTCGGATAGCATCGGACAAATCAAAATGTGGATTATCCTCATTATTTGTCAGCAGATCGTCAATATCGAGGAACCATGGAGCATCACTTTCTTTTATCGCGGGGGAAGCATATGAATTTACAGCTCCGTTTGGGCTATAAATAAAAGGAAAAAAATCTTTTTCCACTTCCAGTTTCTTTCCATCAATGGATAAGCTTGTTTCAGGCATAATCTGTTTTCCTTCATTTACTTCGAAAGTTTGTAAATAAGAACCATTTTCACCTTTTGCCTGAACACCGTTGCTCTCAAGTTGTTTAGATAAATAAGTATAAGCCAGTTTTTCTCCAGCTGTACCGGTTCTTCTACCTTCTAATTCATCACTTGCCAGGTATGTTACAGTTGCTTTTAAATCATTGATAATTGCCTTGTCGGCTTTTTTTAATTTTTGCCCGAATGTGACAGTTGAGGTAGCTATGAAAAGAAAAAGTAAAAAATGTTTCATGTATGGTATATATATTTAGGTTGATGTTATTTTTGTTATTTTGAACGTTTGATTTTCAAAAATTGAGCCAGCCTGACACAATTGAGCAAAAGTGGGGATTTGCCGCAAATTTAGGATGAATTATTAGTGAAGGTTGTGATAAAATCTATTTATTTTTATCTCTTTTCTGAATTCGTAAACTTAACAGCGTACTATAGGTTTAAATTTGCCGCTTTTATATATCTATAACTTTGAACCAACAACTACACATCGCCTTAGTTGGCAATCCAAATAGCGGAAAAAGCTCTTTATTTAACTCTCTGACAGGTTTAAATCAAAAAGTTGGAAATTTTCCGGGAGTGACTGTTGATAAAAAAACAGGGATCAGTAAAATTTCAGAAAAGCTTACAGCAAAGATTATCGATCTGCCCGGAACGTATAGTTTGTATCCGAAGAGAAATGACGAATGGGTTTCTTACAAAGTTTTAATTGACCAGGATCCTCATTTATCCACCGATATAATTGTCTTAGTTGCTGATGCAAGTAATTTAAAAAGAAATTTACTTTTTTGTTCCCAGATCATTGATCTGAAAAGACCCGTCGTGATCGCTCTCACAATGATGGATATTGCACAGAAGAATGGAGTGAAGATCGACATTGCCGGTTTGGAAAGAGAGTTGGGGGTATTGATTGTTCCGGTAAATCCCCGGAAAGATAAAGGAATAGCACAATTAAAAAAGGCGATTGAACAAACAGTCGATAATAAGCATACCATTTCGGAAAGAGATTTTGTTGATATGAATTCTTTCGCGCCTGAATCGGTAAAAGAAGTGCAAAAACTTTTTCCGGGTATCAGTAATTACCGGGCTATTCATTATTTAATCAATCATGAAAATTTTGATTTTGATAGTGCCCTGCAGCAGAAAATAGAAAATATAGAGAAAGAAACGAATTTTAATCCCACAAGGGTTCAGACGGAGGAGATTTTGAAACGGTATGGAAAAATCAAAACCATCATGAAGCAAACGGTGGTAGAGGCTGATCCGTTACAGAAAGCGCTGTTCACGCAGAAACTGGATGATATTTTATTACACCGCACCTGGGGATATGTCATTTTATTAACCGTACTTTTTTTACTTTTTCAATGCATTTTTGTCATTGCAGAATTTCCGATGAATGGTATTGAATGGAGCTTTGCAGAACTGGGCACTTTCCTCGGAAGAACCCTTCCTTCGGGCTGGTTAACAGATCTTTTTATTAATGGAATTGTGGCGGGGTTAAGCGGAATTGTTGTATTTGTACCCCAGATAATGATCTTATTTGGATTAGTTACCTTATTGGAAGATACGGGGTATATGGCGCGCATCAGTTTCTTAACGGACAGGGTTATGCGAAAAGCCGGCCTCAATGGTAAGAGTGTAATGCCCATGATTAGTGGGCTTGCCTGCGCAGTTCCAGCTATTATGAGTGCGCGGAGTATTGAAAATAAAAAGGAACGTCTTCTCACCATTATGGTTACGCCATTAATGAGTTGCAGTGCCAGACTTCCGGTTTATACGATTCTTATTGCGCTTGTGGTCCCAAATAAATTTTATTTAGGCTTTATTAGTTTGCAGGGATTAGTCATGATGTTCATGTATTTCCTGGGCACATTTATGGCGCTGATCTCCGCCTTTGTGATGAAATGGTTTATCAAAAGCACAGAAAAAAGTTTCTTCATTTTAGAGTTGCCGGTTTACCGTGAACCACGGTGGAAGAATGTCCTGGTGACGATGGTCGAAAAGGCAAAAATATTCGTTGTTGATGCCGGTAAGATCATTATGGTCGTGAGTCTTTTGCTTTGGATAATGAGTACGTATGGGCCATCTCAAAAGATGGAAGGTGTTACCGCGAAATATGAAACACTTATGGTACAGGAACCTTCAAAGGCCGATGAATTAAGTAAACATCAAAGCACAGAATACCTGGAGAATTCCTATGCGGGTATTGTGGGAAAATGGATTGAACCTGCCATTCGTCCATTAGGTTTTGATTGGAAAATAGGCATTGCGTTGATTACCTCTTTTGCCGCACGGGAAGTATTTGTAGGCACAATGGCCACATTATATAGTGTCGGGGACGATGTAGATGAGAATAGCGCCACCCTTCGTCAAAAGATGAATTCCGCTACCTGGCCTGATGGAAGAAAAGTGTACACACTTGCCGCCGGACTGTCACTTTTAATATTTTATGTACTTGCAATGCAATGTATGAGTACACTTGCTATAGTAAAAAGAGAAACGCAAAGTTGGAGATGGCCGATAATCATGCTTGTGTATATGACGGGCCTGGCATATGTGATGAGCTTTATAACCTATGGAATTTTTAAATAGGTAGTAGGTAGGTGGTAGGTAGTAGCTGTGAGCCATCAGCTTTGAGCCAGAGACACTAAACTCTGAACTTTGAACTCCTAACTCTGAACTTTGAACTACGAACTTTGAACTCCTAACTGGTTTCTTATTTAACTTCTTCAAACTCAATATAATCTCCTTCTTTTTCGGGAGAAGTAGAAGTCGTTTGTGTAGGGTTTACAGGAGGTTTTTGAGAATTCATATTCCCTTGCTGCATGTTTTGCATATTTTCTTTCATCTCACCAAATTGCTTTTTTATTTGCCTGGTAGAACGGTAAATTGGAATGATTACATTCACAACAAGCTTGTAAACCAGGTAAATTAAAAAGATCTGTGCCGCAAGTCTGAGTAAATTCATAATGCGAAAATAATTATTTTATCTCACATGGCCTTTTGGCGTCGCCTTTTATCAATCAAAAATTTGTTAATCTATATAAAATAATAAAAACATAATTTGGTGTGTAATTCATAATTGTCGTATATTTGCACGCGAAAAAGATTAGTGAAAGGGAACGGGAGCGTTCCCTTCTTCTATTAAAACAAGTGAAGTAATCAATGACAAATACGGAAACACCACTGGAAAAGATTGAAAAATTTGTGCTGGAGCAGATTGAAAATTTACCGGAAGCTTTTTTAATTGAAGTAAAATCGGCTCCGGGAAACATTATTACGGTATTATTAGATGCGGATGATGGTATTACCATTGACAGATGCATCAAAATTAACCGGGCTCTTTATAAGTATATTGAAGAAAGCGTTATGTTTCCGGATAATAATTTTTCACTGGAAGTTTCTTCGCCCGGCGTTGACAGACCATTGCAGCTTCATAGACAATATTTAAAAAATATTGGAAGAAATGTAGAGGTTCTATATACAGATGGAACTAAAGTAGAGGGTGCTTTAACGCAGGTAAATGAAGATGGGATCGTGATTGAACAACAGGAAGGAAAAGGAAAAAAAATGATAAAAAAAGAAGTAACAATATTATTTAATGAGATAAAGCACGCAACTGTGCTGATAACTTTTTAAAATAGCAGTATGGCAAGTATAAACCTAATAGAATCGTTTCAGGAATTCAAGGATGCTGAAAACATAGACAGGCCTACTTTAATGAAGGTGATGGAAGACGTTTTTAAAACGCTTATCCGAAAAAAATATGGTTCTGACGAAAGTTTTGACGTTATTGTCAACGATCAAAAGGGTGATTTGGAGATTTTTCGACGTCGCACAATTGTAGATGATGATGATTTGTATAATACGCTTACTGAAGTAGAATACAAAGATGCTATTAAAGTAGAACCCGATTACCAGGTGGGAGAAGAGTTGTATGAAGAAGTAGATATTCAAAAGGAATTTGGAAGGAGAGCCATTCTTGCCGGTAGGCAAACACTTGCCAGCAGGATCAATGACTTGAAAAAGAATATCCTCATCAAGAAATATGAAGAGAGAGTCGGCGAGATTGTAAATGGTGAAGTATACCAGGTTTGGAAAAAAGAGATCCTGATGCTGGATGAAGAAGGGAACGAAATGTTGTTGCCTAAATCAGAGCAAATACCTGCAGACTATTTTAAAAAAGGTGAAACAGTCAGAGCGGTTGTAAAGAAAGTAGAAATGAAGAATAACCAGGCAATGATTATTCTTTCCCGGACAGATCCTTCCTTTTTAGCTAAATTGCTGGAAATTGAAGTCCCGGAGATATTTGATGGCCTGATTGTAATCCGTAAAATTGTGCGGGATCCGGGAGAAAGAGCAAAAGTAGCCGTGGAAAGTTTTGATGATCGGATAGATCCGGTTGGAGCTTGTGTCGGAATGAAAGGAAGCAGAATTCATGGTATTGTGCGCGAGTTGAAAAACGAAAATATTGACGTTATCAATTGGACAAATAATATTCAACTTCTTATTCAACGTTCACTTACTCCGGCAAAGATTACCAGTATGGACGTAGATATGGAGGCAAAACTTGCAAATGTTTATTTAAAGCCTGACCAGGTTTCTCTGGCTATTGGAAGAAGAGGAGTAAATATAAAGTTAGCTTGCGAGCTGACAGGCTTGGAAATAGATGTGTTCCGCGATAATGAAGGTGAAGTAGAAGAATACGATGTGAATTTGGAAGAATTTACAGATGAATTGGAGACGTGGGTAATCGATGAATTAAAAAAGATTGGATGTGATACAGCGAAAAGCGTATTAGATTTGTCTGATGAAGAGTTGGAACGCAGAACCGATCTGGAAACAGAGACCATCGCAGAGGTAAAAAGGATTTTAAAAGAAGAATTTTCAGAAGAGTAAGTATAATAACAATCTTTCTTACACAGATAGATATAAAGAATTAGAGAGATCAGAAAGATTGTATCAGATATAATTTCAAACATAAAAATTACCTTCATTAAAAAAAGAAGGCAAGGAGAGGTTTTAATGGCAGAAGTAATGACACCACGTTTAATGGCAGCAGCTAAAGAGTTTAACATAGGTACTACAACCTTAACGGACTTTCTTGAGTCCAAAGGATTTGAAACCGGTGAGCTTAAACCTACCTCCAAAATTACGGGCGATATGTACCAGGCTTTACAGGTTGAATTTCATCCTGATAAAGTTGCGAAACAAAAAGCCGAACAAATTGATCTTCCTAAAAATGCTCCGGCGGATAACAAAAAGCGCAGAGATGAACAGGATTTAAGTTTTACCAAAAAAGAACCTGTAAAGGCAAAAGTAGAGGTAGTCGTGCCGGAAGTAGTTGTGCCGGAAGAAGTGGTAGAAGAAATAAAACCCGTAAAAGTGGAAATAGAACAACCAGTTGTGGAAGTGGAGCCTCTTCAGCAAGAAAAAGCTCCGGAGCCGGAACCAGCCCCTGTTGAGGAGCCTAAGGTAGAAGAAAAGCCGGTTGTGGAAGAGAAAGAAGTAGAAGTGCCAAAAGAAGTAGTTATTGCTGAAGAAAAACAAGAGCAGGAACCTGTAAAAGAAAAAGAAACAGAAGTAAAAATAACAAAGAAAGAAGAAGAAGAAGCGCCGGTTGCTAAAGCAAAGGAAACGCCTTCTACTCCTGAAATTACTAAAATAGATGCACCGGAAGTGGGAGGATTAAAAGTGATCGATAAAATCGATCTAAGCACAATTGACTCTTCTGTGCGTCCGAAAAAAGACAACAGGAAAAAAGAGGAAAAACCGAAACCAAAAGTTAAAGGTGTAAAACCAAAAGAACCGGCAATACAGGAAGAAATAAAACCTCCTGTAGTACAAGGACCGGTTGCAGCACCTATTAAGGAAACTCCGACCATTATCAGTAATATTAAAGCAGCCAAATTACAAGGGCCAAAAATTATGGGTAAAATTGAATTACCCGTAAGCAACGATACAAGACCAAAAACTTCTGATGAAAGAAGAAAGCGGAAACGCATTGTTGTTGATAAAAGACCTGCTACAGGTGGACAAACCGGCGGACACACCGGCGGACACACCGGCGGAGGCCATACTCCTGGCGGAGGTGGTGGTGGTTATCAACGTCCCGGCGGAGGTGCACCTGCACGACCGGGAGCACCAGGTGGCAGATTTAATAGAAATGCCCCGTTACCGAAGCGTGAGGAAAAAGAAATCGATCAAAAAGAGATACAGGATAAGATCAGGGAAACACAGGCAAAACTTGCCGGTACAGGCGGAAGAGGTAGAAGTACAAAAGCGAAGCATAGAAAACAAAGAAGAGAGGAAGCTGCTGAAAATGTTTCTGATGAGTCAACAGATAATAAGTTGATGGTGACAGAATTCATTTCTGTAAGTGAATTTGCCAGTTTGATGGACGTGAGTTTTGCAGATGTGATCAGCAAATGTATGAGCCTGGGTATTATGGTGTCTATTAACCAAAGACTTGAGGCAGATGTGATCGAATTAGTAGCTGGAGAATTTAATTTTGTAGTAGAATTTATAGGAATTGATGATGAGTCTGATCTTGTAGATGTTGAAGATGAGGATAACGAAGGGGATCTTACTACAAGACCACCAATTGTAACCATTATGGGTCACGTGGATCATGGTAAAACATCTTTATTGGATTATATCCGGCATGCAAACGTAATAGGTGGCGAGGCTGGTGGTATCACACAGCATATTGGTGCCTATGAAGTAAAAGTGAAAAATGGCAGATCCATTACGTTCCTTGATACTCCGGGTCACGAGGCGTTTACGGCTATGAGAGCAAGGGGTGCAAAAATCACAGATATTGCTGTAATCGTAATTGCTGCTGATGACGCGGTGATGCCGCAAACAAAAGAGGCTATTTCGCATGCTCAGGCCGCAGGAGTACCAATGGTATTTGCATTGAATAAAATGGATAAAGACTCCGCAAATCCTGAAAAAATTAAGGAACAATTAGCCGGAATGAATATTCTTGTAGAAGATTGGGGCGGAAAGTTCCAAAGCCAGGGAATTAGTGCCAAGCAAGGATTGCATGTGGATGATCTTTTAGATAAGGTATTACTTGAATCAGATTTGTTGAATTTACAGGCAAATCCAAACAGGCCGGCCAACGGGTCTGTTATTGAGGCCTCTCTTGATAAAGGAAAAGGATTTGTTGCAACAATTTTAGTGCAAAATGGAACATTAAAGCAGGGTGACCTGATTGTTTCCGGCCAGCATTACGGCCGTGTTAAGGCAATGTTCAACGAACGGAATGTTCGGGTAGAATCAGCACCGCCTTCAACACCGGTTTTAATTTTAGGCTTAAACGGAGCACCGCAGGCAGGGGAAAACTTTAAAGTATTCCAGGATGAATCAGAAGCTAAAGCTACCGCAAATAGAAGAGCACAAATTCTTCGTGAGCAAGGTATCCGGGCTAAGAAGCATATCACGCTTGATGAAATCGGAAGAAGACTTGCATTAGGAAACTTTAAAGAGCTGAACCTGATCATTCGTGGTGACGTGGATGGTTCCGTAGAAGCATTAAGTGATTCATTGCAGAAACTTAGTACAGAAGAAATCGCCATTAGCGTGGTTCATAAAGGAGTAGGACAAATTACAGAAACTGACGTAATGTTAGCAACCGCTTCGGATGCAGTTATCATCGGGTTTAACGTAAGACCTGCTTTACAAGCTTCCAGGCTGGCAGATAGTGAAGGAGTGGAGATCAAGACATACACCATTATTTACGATGCGATTGATGAAGTGAAGAGCGCCATGGAAGGTATGCTTGAACCAAAAATCCAGGAGAAAGTGCTTGGTATTGCTGAAATTAAAGAAACATATAAATTCGATAAAGCTACTGTTGCAGGATGTTTTGTTGTAGAAGGAAGAATTGCGCGGAACAATCGCATTCGTCTCGTGAGAGATGGGATCATTATCCATACCGGTGAACTGGCAAGTTTGAAACGCTACAAAGATGACGTGAAAGAAGTTCAGAATAATATGGAATGTGGAATGAGTATTAAGAATTACAACGACCTGAAGCCGAATGATATGATTGAAGCATTTGAAGAAACAGAGGTAAAAAGGACGCTTTAATAAATCAAAGCTAAACCGATAGAATTTCCGGAAAATTTTCGAAAGAAAACCTTCCTTTGCAACAACCGGTATCTTCAAAAAAATGAGGAACCGGTTGTTTTTGAATTGAGTATTTACTGACGCAGGAAGAAAAGAGTAAGTCTTATTTTCGGATATTCTCCGGGGAAAGTTATTTCTTTAACAAAAGCTTTCTAACTTTTAACGAACCAAAAAGACAAACTTCCTTTTACAAACGTATTTTTGGAATCTATTTTTTAAGATCACCGTTTTCTATTACTACTATGCACATAAAAAAGAGTTTATTCGTACTATGCCTGATGGCAGCATCTGTTTCTGTTTTTGCCCAGGGCAAAAAAGTGGTAGCGGATAAAATTATCGCATCCATTGGCGATAAAATAATTCTTAAAAGTGATATAGATAATACGATCTATGACATGGAACGCCAAAACCAGGAAGTTCCCCCCAATGCAGATTGTCTTTTATTGGAACAGGCACTGGGACTAAAAGCGCTTGTGGTGCAGGCTGAACGCGATTCTATACCTGTAAATGAAGCTGAGGTAGAAGGAAACCTGGACAATCGTATCCGTTATTTTATCAGTCAGTACGGTTCTAAGGAAGTTCTGGAACAAATCGCCGGGAAATCTCTTTTTCAATTTAAGGAAGACTTCAGGCCTGCGCTTGCAGAACAGGATTTGGCCAAAAGTGTCCGGAATAAAATTGTAGAAAACGTACGCATTACACCAATGGAAGTGCAAGAATATTATGATTCAATTCCAAAAGATAAATTACCGTTTTACGAATCGGAAATGGAGATAGGCGAAATTGTCGTTTACCCAAAGCCGGGCCGTGATTTGGAAACATACGCTATGGACCAGTTGAAGGATTACAAAAAGCAGGTGGAAGATGGTACCAAACGTTTTGAGGTTTTGGCATCACTTTATACAGATGATCCGGGGAGCAAAGAAACCGGTGGATTGTATGAAATTAACAGGAACGAAAAACAGTGGGATCCAATTTTTCTTGCGAAAGCGTTTACATTAAAAGATGGGCAGGTATCCAGTGTGTTTAAAGGAAAGCATGGTTATCATATTATCCAGATGGTTAGCCGTCGCGGTGATGATGCGACCATCCGTCATATTTTAAAAATACCGCAGGTTAGCTCCATTGAAATTAACCAGGCGATAGAAAGATTAGATTCTGTCCGTAATCTTTTGGTAGATGGAAAAATTCAGTTTGGCGAAGCAGTAGCAAAATACAGTGAAGACGATAATAGCAAATTTACCGGCGGCCGTGTTACAGCACCAGACGGAGGAACAGTTGTCACAATAGATCAACTTGATAAGGATTTAGTGCTGATGCTGAAAAATCTTAAAATCGGAGAATATTCCAAAGCTGCTGAGTTTACAGACTTGCAAGGTAAAAAAGGTGTACGTATCGTCAATATAGTTTCCAAAACAGAACCTCACCGCGAAAATATGCGGGAAGATTATGACAAGATCTCTCAACGCGCCCTCGAAGAAAAGAAAGGCGAAGCTCTTGAGAGCTGGTTTCAAAAAAGTATTCCTACATTTTACATAAAGATCTCTCCCGAATACAAAAAATGTCCTGAAATGGGGAAGTGGAATCCAGTGGTAATAGCTACAGCGGGGAATTAAGATTTAGGTATCAGGTTTCAGGTATCAGGTTTCAGACAAGAGCCTTGAGCTACAAGCTGTGAGCCATGAGCAAGCAACTTCGGACTTTGAACTCCGAACTCCAACTCCGAACTCCGAACTATTCTAAGTACCTTTGGTAAGACTAAAAATCAACGAAATGAATACTGAAAAATTACAGGAGATTTTTGATGATAAGATTGACCACGAAATAAGAATAGAGCCCAAGGATTGGATGCCGGATGCTTACCGGAAAACCCTCGTAAGACAAATCAGTCAGCATGCTCATAGTGAAATTGTTGGTATGCTTCCCGAAGCAAACTGGATTACGCGTGCACCAAGCTTACGCAGAAAAGCTACCCTGATCGCTAAAGTGCAGGATGAAGCCGGTCATGGATTATACCTGTACTGCGCAGCAGAAACGCTAAATATTTCCCGCGAAGAATTGGTCGACCAGCTATTGAGCGGTAAAGCAAAATACTCTTCTATTTTTAATTATCCAACGATTAGTTGGGCAGATATGGGTGCTATTGGCTGGCTCGTAGATGGCGCTGCCATTATGAACCAGGTGCCACTCTGCCGTGCTTCTTACGGCCCGTATGCACGAGCGATGGTGCGTATATGTAAGGAAGAAAGTTTTCACCAACGGCAGGGATATGAAATCATGCTTACCTTAAGCCGTGGTAGTAAAGAACAGAAAGCCATGGCGCAGGACGCGCTAAATAGGTGGTGGTGGCCAAGCCTGATGATGTTTGGACCTAATGATGATTCCTCTCCACATACAGCACAAAGCATGAAGTGGAAAATAAAACGCTTCACGAATGATGAACTCCGTCAAAAATTTGTGGATATCTGTAAAGAGCAAGCCGATATCTTAGGTATTACGATTCCCGATTCAGATTTGAAATGGAATGAAGAAAGAGGTCATTATGATTTTGGGGAAATTGATTGGGACGAATTTTGGAATGTGGTGAAAGGAAATGGTCCCTGCAATAAAGAGCGCCTGACTGCCAGGCAAAAAGCACACGAAGAAGGAGCCTGGGTACGTGAGGCCGCTGCGGCCTATGCTGAAAAGCAAAAAGAAAAGGAAAAATATTTAGTAGAAGAAGAAGTTTAAATTAGGTTGGGGGTAATGTATTAGGTTGTAGGCGGATAGATGCCTGGCTTATTCCTAATTCGTATTTTAAAATTAGGTTAGAGGTGTGGTATTAGGTTGTAGGTGGGTAGATGCTGACTTATTCTTAATTCGTGTAATTAGTGCCTAAAATTCGTGTTTATCGTTTTCCAAATTCGTGTAATTAATGCTCCAGATTCGTGTTTCATCTTACCAAAACCGCTTAAATAAAAAAACCAAACTATGAATATAAAGTCCAAAAAAATTTACTACGGGGATATTCCGGATAGTCAATCCGGAGGCGGCCGAGAAATGTCAAATGGGGATCACGAGTTACAAAAGGAGCCTCTTTGGGAAGTCTTTATCAGAAGTAAACAAGGACTGGATCATAAACATGCCGGCAGTTTACATGCGGCTGATGCAAAAATGGCCATTGAAAATGCGCGTGACGTATATACAAGGCGCATGGAAGGAGTGAGTATTTGGGTGGTCGAATCCAAACATATTCATTCTACTAACCCCGATGAGGCGGATGTATTATTTGATCCCGCAAATGATAAGATTTACCGTCATCCTACGTTTTATCATCTACCCGATGAGGTAAAACATATGTAATACAGGGAACGGGAATCATTTTGAGAATCGATTATTTTAATTAAATGGATACACAAATAACTGACCATACATCAAATCACCTTATAGATTATACGCTGCATTTGGCTGATAATTCCCTTATTATGGGACACAGGTTGAGTGAGTGGACAGGCCACGGACCCTCTTTGGAACAGGATATTGCTATTACCAATATTGCACTGGATCTGATCGGGCAGGCACGAAATTTTTATCAATATGCGGCAACTTTATCCGGAAGTAAAAATGGGCAACCTGCTACAGAAGATACATTGGCTTATTTACGTGACGGGCATGAGTTTAAAAATTTATTGCTTACAGAATTACCGAATGGACATTGGGGGAAGTCAATTCTTAAGATATTTTTTTTCAGTAGCTGGCAATATTTCGTTTATCAAAAATTGATTTATTCTTCTGATAAACAGGTAGCTGCTATAGCGGAAAAATCTTTGAAAGAGGTCACATATCATGTACGTTGGAGCGGTGAATGGGTTATGAGATTAGGTGATGGTACCGAAGAAAGCCATGAGAAAATTCAGGAAGCTCTTGATAATTTATGGCCTTATACGGGTGAAATGTTTCAGCCTGTTGAATGGGAAAATGAACTCAATACGGGAAGTGCAGGCATAGATGTTCAAAACATCAAAGAGGACTGGCTAAAAAAAGTTTCCGGAATAATTGAAAAGGCAAAATTGCAATTACCAGATGTAAATGCCTGGATGCAAAGCGGTGGAAAAAATGGAATCCATACTGAACACCTTGGATATATTTTAACGGAAATGCAGTTTTTGCAAAGAGCCTATCCGGGATGTGCCTGGTGATCTTGTGAATAGTTTTAATAGTTGAATGGCTGAATTGTTGAACTGTTGAATTGTTGGAATCGTCGGATTGTTGCAGGGTGCGGAGGTTAAATTCTTTATCATTCCCTGTTTAAATAATGGAGGAAAATGAAATGGAAACAATATCAAAGAACATAACGGAAGAAAAAATCTGGGAAATACTGGAGGAAGTCTATGACCCGGAAATACCGGTGCTTTCAGTTATTGATCTGGGAATTGTCCGCGAGGTAAATGCAGAAAATGACTCAATAGAAATTATCATAACTCCTACATATAGCGGCTGTCCGGCAATGGATGTGATCTCAATGAATATCCGCATGGCTTTAATCCAAAACGGACTTGGAGATGTCAAGATCCGTCAACAACTTTCCCCTGCCTGGACGACCGATTGGATGACAGAAATCGGAAAGCAAAAACTTACTTCTTACGGTATAGCTCCACCCGTTTCAAAAACCTTTGATAAGGAATACCTGGAAAAGTTGATCGTTCCCTGTCCACTTTGTCATTCCAAGAACACCAAACTGATAAGT
Source organism: Chitinophagales bacterium (assembly GCA_038242375.1). Lineage (GTDB taxonomy): Bacteria > Bacteroidota > Bacteroidia > Chitinophagales > Chitinophagaceae > Ginsengibacter. Next base: position 1,745 of record JBBSSE010000007.1, on the reverse strand, counting down.
GAGTTTGGTTCTACTTCCTGCAAGGCCTTGTACCAATGTAATGATTGCCGGGAACCGTTTGATTATTTTAAGTGTCATTAAGCTGAAGCTGAGAGCTATAAGCTTTGAGCCATGAGCATGGGCCGGCACCGAAACTCGAACCGGCTTTAGTCTGCAGAATGATATAGATTCGACTCTCAAAGCCATTAATACTACGTATTTTTTAGGGACATTAAAAACTCCAAATTTATTTGGGTAAGATTGTGATGATTATCTATCAGGAAATGATTCAGACCACTTGCGTTCAGCTCCGGTGCACCTTTCGGCCTGGATGCTCTTTAGAAAAATGAACTGCCTTCGTTGATCTCTTCCAAAACCTGAAAGGTGACAGGATTATAGGATAATTTGTTTGCTATGGAACGAAACCTTGCAGGGGTGACATAAGAATTAAAGAAGCAGATTCTTTATTTACGATCAAGTTTTTTAAGTTAACAATAAAATTTAAATTTGTCCACTAACAATATTTAAGAAAATGACCTCCATTCAATTCGACATAAAAGATTCCATCGCTTACATCACTTTAAACCGTCCGGAAAAGTTCAATGCTTTCAATCGTGAAATGGCTCTTTCCCTCCAGGAAAAACTGGACGAGTGTGAAACAAATATTTCCATTCGCTGTGTTGTTATCACCGGAAACGGTAAGGCTTTTAGTGCCGGGCAGGACCTTGCTGAAGTTGTGGATCCGGAAGGGCCAGGTATGATAAAGATTCTGGGTGAACATTATAACCCGATTGTATCAAGAATTCGCAAATTAAGTAAACCGGTCGTAGCTGCTGTAAACGGCGTAGCTGCCGGAGCCGGAGCAAATATTGCGATTTGCTGTGATATAGTTTTAGCGAAGCGTTCCGCTTCCTTTATCCAGGCATTTAGTAAGATCGGCCTGATACCCGATAGTGGTGGCACCTTCTTTTTACCAAGGCTTATTGGTTTTCAAAAAGCTTCTGCCATCATGATGTTGGGCGACAGGATCAGCGCGGAAGAGGCAGAAAAAATGGGCATGATTTACCGGGTTTTGCCGGATGAAACCTTTATAGAAGAGGTAGGTAAAATTGCACAAACCCTCGCAGAAATGCCCACGAAAGGACTGGCATTTACCAAACAAGCTTTGAATTTGTCCATGGAACAAAGTTTTGAGCAGCAACTAAATACGGAAGATTCCCTGCAGCAAAAAGCGGCTGCCACCAATGACTTTAAGGAAGGCGTAGATTCATTTATGGGCAAGAGAAAACCGGAATTCAGGGGAGATTAATTTACCTCCGGATAAAATAAATGTAAGACTAAGATTTTGAATTTATTCTATCCCTATTTGCCGGTTGGCTACTAAACACGCCCAAAATTTTGCAGTCCTTTTTGGACCATTCAACACCTTTTTCTGATTACAAAATTGTTTGCCTGCTTTCCAAAGGTTCGATGTTTAAATCATGCTTTCAGGGAAGAGATCCACAACTTGTGGAAAGTTTGAGGAAAGAGCTTTGATAATTACATGATGGTGATATTTTCAATCAATTTTTCAAAGCATGCAAATAAGGTTGGAACTCTTTTAGTCTGTACTCACTACTAAGGTTGAAGACGATGTAATTAACCTAAAAGCAGTTAAAAAAAGCATATGCTTCCTAAATACCTTATTTTATCTTTACGGGAAATTTGCAGGACAACAGACCTTAATATAAATTTTGATTATTATTTTAGTCCGACCTTATTACCTT